>DATNQR010000379.1:0-2820 GCA_036703905.1 Thermosynechococcaceae cyanobacterium | reverse complement strand
ATCCCCAAGTCTTAGCGTTAAGCAGCGATGACGCGAGTGACGCTCGTTGGATGTGGCGTTGTAGGTGCAGCGATCGCCTACGATTTGAGCCAATTTCCAGATTTAGAAGTGCGAGTTCTCGATCGTCAGCCTCCCGCTCAGGCATCGACGGGAGCGGCTCTAGGTGTGCTGATGGGAGCCATCAGCACTAAGACCAGAGGCAACAATCTTCAGATGCGCCTCAACAGCATCCAGCGATATAACGAGTGGGTTCCTCGTTTGGAAGCTGAGAGCGATCGTCCCCTTCTCTATAATCGCTGCGGCATTCTGCGGCTGTGCTTTGAGGGGGAAGACCTGGAGTTCTGGCACAAGCTGGCAGCAGTGCGGCAAGCTCAAGGTTGGCGGTTGGAAATCCTCGATTGCGCCCAGCTCGGAGCGAGTTACCCCCAGATCGCCCTTGATGCTCTGAGCGCAGCCATCTACTCTCCCGACGATCGCCAGGTTGACCCTGTAGCGCTGGTTCTGGCACTGGTTAAGGCAGCAATCCAGCAAGGCGCAGGATTTCAGTTTGATACTGAAGTGCTGGGGGCCCAGGTTCAAGACGATCAGAAAATCTTGCTGCAAACAACCAGGGGCGCGATCGCCACAGATTGGCTTGTAATTGCTGCGGGATTGGGATCAACGCGCTTGACTCAAGCATTACAGCAGCCTGTGGACATCCGCCCTGTGCTGGGTCAGGCGGTACAGGTGCGGCTAGAACAACCACTGGGCTGGGCCGGACAGCAGCCTGTGATCACCGGAAAGGATGTGCATCTCGTTCCGGTGGGCGACGCGGAGTATTGGATCGGTGCAACAGTAGAGTTTACCTCAGCAGCCCAGACCTCGCCCACAGCCGATCCAATTGCTCTGGAGGCTGTGATGCAGCAGGCGATCGCCCTATGTCCTGCCCTCAAAAATGCGGAAATCTTGCGATCGTGGTCGGGCTTGCGGCCGCGTCCAGAAGGGCGACCTGCCCCGATCATTGAGTTGCTGCCAGGGTTTCAGAAAGTATTGCTGGCAACAGGGCACTACCGAAACGGAGTGTTGCTGGCCCCAGCAACGGCTGAGGCAGTGCGGCGAACAGTTCTAGGCTAACTACGGCAACGATCGCGGCCGAACGGGCAAAGATCAAGAAGGGGACAGCGATCGCAGGCAGGGTTTGCATAGTAGCAGCAGCGTTGACCATGAAGCATGAGAACTTCGTGGTTATCGTAAACCTGTTGGGCTGTCCAGTCGGTGGGAAGTTGAGCTTCTAGCAGAGCGTGGGCCGCAGCTACCGCAGTCTGAGCGGGAATCAGACCCAACCGCAGGGCAACACGATGATGATGGCTGTCTACGGGTAGGGCACGGCGACGCAAGCAGCTAAAACACAGCACGGCAGCGCTGGTTTTTGGGCCCACGCCCGGCAGTCGTTCCAGCCAGGCTCTGGCTTCGGTCACAGGCAAATCCGCCAGGAAATCTAGGGATAACTCACCCCGCAGGTCGCCGATTAGCCGCAGCACTTGTCGAATCCGGGGCGCTTTCTGCTCTGCCCAAGTTGCCGGGGCGATCGCCCGTTGCACCGCGTCTGTCGGCGCATCTCGCACTGCTTCCCAGGTGGGAAACACTGCCTGAAGCTGCTTGAAGGCTCGATCGGAGTCTCGATTCTTAGTGCGGTGCGACAGCAGCGCCGAGATCAACTCGCTCAGGGGATCAAGATTGTGAAAGTAAGCAACTGGGCAGCCATAGACCTGACAGAGGCGATCGTGAACTGTGATGGACTGTTGCTGAAGCGCGATCGTCTGATCTGGAGAACTGGAAACTTTCCTTTGAGTCACGGATGCCCCTGATTTTTCCTCAGCCTAATTCACCCTCTGACCTGCAACCAACAGACCCAGGTATAGATTTAAGCCGGATGTCATCTGAGCAGAGGCGAATTCCTGAGTGCACCACTTTTTCCCACGAAGTGAGCAAAAGGGGGCTTGTGATGTGGTGTACGATTTGCAATCAGCCTTGCTCCTTCATCGCTTACACCTTCAGAGCCCCATGAGACGAACTTCTTGGACTGCGATCGCGATCGTCATCCTAGTCTTAGCTGCCGTTGTTTTAACGAGCAACCCAGGATTGGCGCAACTCACCAGCCCAGCCGGTTTTGAGTTGCCGGGGCGAGTTGCTGCCCAGCCCTCTGCTCAGGTCGTCGGCATGGAGGAGCCGAGTTCAACTACCTGCGCTCTCCAGCCAGAGCCGAAAATCTCGCGGACTGCCGCCAAAGCAACTCTGAGGGCTGTGACGCTGGCTCGCTTTCGACAACTTTCCACCTCGAAGGAGAGTACGACTCCTGACTATCAGCCTAGAGAAGAAGTTGCGCTAGCTGACCCATCAAACTATGGTGATCGCTACCTACGGGACGTAAATGGCCAGCCCGTTAACTTTGCGCCGATCGTCGTGCTGCACGAAACTGTGGGATCAGCCGACAGCGCCATCAACCTGTTCAGCGCCTATCACGCCAACGATGACGATCAAGCCAGCTACCACACCTTAATTCGGCAGAACGGAACATTAGTGTACGTCGTGCCGCCGGACAAGCGGGCCTTTGGAGCCGGGGATTCAGTGTTTGTTGGACTCAACGGCACCGAAGCCGTGAAGACGAAGGCTGACTTTCCCCCTTCAGTCAACAATTTCGCTTACCATATTTCCCTAGAAAGCCCGGCCGATGGCTTCAACAACGGCTACCAGCACAGTGGCTACACCCCAGCGCAATACCAATCTCTAGCTTGGTTGGTCGCCAAAACTGGGGTGCGGAACGATCGCATTACTACCCAC
>DATNQR010000378.1:0-22969 GCA_036703905.1 Thermosynechococcaceae cyanobacterium | reverse complement strand
AGTTGCGGGATCTGTAGGAATGACGGCAATGGTAGTGCTGTTACAAAGGGCAGCGCGATCGGTTTGCTGCTGACGCTGGACAGTCTGGCTTGTAGTACTGTCAACGCTAGTTTGAGCTTGGGATTGGGGTTGATTGGTAATAGCTGTTTCAGTCTGTGCTTGCGGTTGATTCGTTGCAGTTACAGTTTGGGGAAGGGTTATTGAATTGTCGCTGTTATTGATGTTCCGGCTGCTGCTCTCAGTGTTATTATTACCGCTTCTGCTACTATTATTTATGCCTCCATTATCTGCGCCGCCCTGTTCTTCTTTAATCGTCACTGATCGAGGCACAAAGGGAATAGGTCGAGGGCTGGCAAACAGTTGCGAGTTGTCATCACTGCCAACGATGATTGCGCCCGCCGTACCACTGTAGTAGCTGGGGAATTCCTGCACAGGCAAGAATCGATCGTTTCTCTCTAAGAAGAGTGTCGCATTTGGGTTGTTTGGATTGAAACCACTTAGAGATTCAAAGCTAGGAAGAACAAATCCCGGTTCTGTGTTGGGAGCGATCGCAAAATCAACGTTGGCTCCCCCTCCAACAATCTGAAGTGTTTCGCTACTAAAACCATTTTTGCCGCTGTGGCGGATGCGAATGTTAGATGGTGCATCTGGTCCTTGGGAGTAGGCAAAGACGCTAGTTGGAGTTGTTTGCCGAGTAAAAAGAGTGAGCTTTGCCTTTGATTGCTCTAGTTCCGCACGGCCAAATCCTTGACTGACCAAGAAGTTGATTAGCTCTGGGCTGCTTCTCAACTCTATTTGTTCTCCAATATTGCTTGTCCCAATGCCGCTGAGCCGAATCTCAAAAGTAGCATCGGTTGCCACAAACCGTCCGGCTGAATTGATATCAATGCCGCCTACCCCAGAGCGAATTGACCGAACGATAATATCACCAGTCCTCGATTCCAGCTTGACAGCACCTTGTTGGAACAGATCTCTGATTCCGATAGGGTTAAAGCTCTTGTTATAGGAGTCAATAATCCCTAGTTGAAGATCAGAGCCAGCAACCCTCACCGCTCCACCCCTAGTCGAAATATTTCCAGTAGCAATCTGGCGATCGGACTCTATGTCTACTGCCCCTCCAAACTGGAAAAGCGCTGCTGTGGCAGCTCCGCTGCTGTCGGAAGAACGAGTGTCAATACCTCCGGTGCTAATCCTTCCGGGTGCGTTCAGCGTCACACTGCCGCCCCTACCAACTACAACAGACGTGTCAATATTGCCCACCGTAATGGTGGCAGGAGAAGATGGGGTTCCCGATGTACTAAAGCGGGTGCCACTGACCAAATCCGCGGGAACATTTGGAGCATCACCCAAGGTTGTTACGCCAGCCCGCAGAATCAGCGACGGACTGCTGTTGAGAATTGCAATATCGGGGTCGGCTCCAGTGAGTGATCGATTCGGTGCCAAGATACGAATGTTGCCGCCCTGAATACTCCCAGTTGACTCAACCTTCAACGCTAACCCCCCATAATCACCAAACGTCACGTCTCCATTCGCCCGAATTAGCGTGTTAGAACTGGCAAGATTTGTCGGTCTGCCGCGAAGATCGATTGCCTCAAACGCACCGCCCGTGAAGTTTCCATCAGCCACAATTGCGCCGTTGCTAGCCAGGGTAGTGCTGCTAACGCTTTGGAACAGGGATGCTGGGTCGTTTCTTGCTGAAATTTGAATGGCTTGATTTCCCTGAACATAGATAGACCTACCCGACTGAATCACAGTTGGGCTGCCAGGGCGATCTAAAATTGACACCGTATTGTCCGAGGAAAGCCGCACGAAGCTGAGAGGGCTTACTGGATCTGCAATCAGACGGCTACTAATAATCGTCAATCCATCGCGGGCGTTGAGGCTTAACTGGTTTGTCGCGTTGAAGTTGCCTCTATCCAACGTCACGCTACCCTGCTGCACATCCAGTTGTAGATCCCGTGCATTCAGCTCTGAAGATGATAAAGAGTCGCTCGCAGTTAATCTGATCAGACCTGTCGCAGATGCTCTGGAGACAGTTATTCTTTGACCACTAGCAATAAAATCACCTAATTGCGATGTTCCACCAACTCCACGAAAAGAGGAGATTTCGCCATCTCCAGCACTCAGCCGCAAATCTCTAGGAACTGCTGCCCCATCGCTGTTAATTGAACCGAGACTGATATTGCCATCCCTACCTGTTGGGGTGCTGGTATTGAAAATCGTATTATCACGAAGAACAACCGAGCCATCTAGTTCAAGGTTTCCACCACTAGTAGAAATATTTCCAACAAAAATATTTGTTGGGCCGGGTTCAAAGAACGAGTTTTCTCTTGGTCTGATCTTGATGTCTCGCCCGTTCGTTTGAATGGTTGCATCAGCACTCATCGAAAAGGAGCCGCCGTTTCTAGAGTCGCTGTTCGGGATGAAGGTAATCGAGCCTCCCGGTGTGGCAGAACCTGGAGGATTGCTGGAAAACGATAGGGAAATGCCTGGATCAATTGCAATGTCGTTTGTTGCTTCCAGCTGGACATTGCCAGTAATCGCTTCTAAAGCGGCTTTAGAAATGGTGAAGCTAGTCGTCGGAGAATCAGTTGAGAGGATTTGCCCATCAGCAAGCTGGTTGTCGTCTGGGGCACTGTTGCCTGCCACAATCTGAATGTTGATTGGGTCAAGTAAGAGACTTCCTAGCATTCCATTCGGGGCGCTTAGGTCAGTAGTGCCATCAAAGGTCAAATTCTGTTTGCCCGACACCTCGGCGAATCCACCATTACCAGATTGCGAACCCCCACGAGCGCTAATGCTGCCAAAGAACTGAGTTGCGCCATCTGCCCAGACGATCGCCCGTCCCCCATTACCATTGGTTCTCGCATCCACATTAATTACCGAATCACGGCTGACATAGGTTTGTTGCGCGTTGGGAACCGTGCCATTGCCCTGAAAATCGCCACCTACTAGAACCGTGCCACCGCCATTTGTGCCAGAGGCGTTGATGTTGGCGCTGACCAAGCCAACCCTGCTTCCCAAAACGTGAACCGTGCCGCCCGTATTGCCAGAAGCATTAAGTTGATTCGAGACGATCGCCACTCCCGATTCAGTCGGAATCGTTACCCCAGAGCCTGTCAACTTTACCTGTCCATTTTCCAGCGTCACTCCCACAGCACTCGCGATCGTTCCACCGGTCAGTAATTCCGGCAGCGAAAGTGGAGTCAGAGACGAGGGGTTGAGGGCAGCGCGATCGGCAACAGGCAGATCCAGGCTCAGCAAACTACCAGGCTGGCTAACCCGAACCAATTTTTCACCCGGAATTGCGACGATCGTAATATTTCCCTCAGGTGCTGTCAGGGTTCCTGTGTTAACTACAAGTCCGCCTAGCAACGTCAAGCTTTGCCCTTGCCCAACCGCTAGATTTGCAGCATTCACGATGACTCCAGGCTGCGCGATCGCAAATGCAATGCTATTTGGATTGTCGGTCAAGCTAGTGTAACCGTTTGCACCAACAGCATTAAACCAACCAGTCGCAAAGCCAATTCCGTTCGCAGTCGTAGCGGTGAATGAACCTGGAACATTCAAACTTGCGCTAGAACCAAAAATGATTCCCGCCGGATTCATCAAATACAAGTTGGGATTGCTGCTGCCCGACACCCGAATCACACCATTGATTACAGACGCTTCACCACCCACAACACGCCCTAAAATGTTTTGAATGCTGGGGCTAGCGAGAAAGTTTGCAGTTTGGTTCTGGTTAAGTTCAAACTTCTGAAAGCTGTGGAATAAATTAGTCCCACCGATCGCGCCGCCTGTGATATCGATCGTCGTTCCATTCGGCGTGACGATCGTGCCGGTAGTTCCCAGTCCACTCAGTTGTGCTTCAACCTGAGCCTGAACTGGGCTTGGGAGAACGATCGCACTCAGCAACACAGCAGACCAAGCGATCGGGTTCAGAGCAGCTCTCATGGAAAATACCGAGTGACATCAAAGGCTACTCCAGTATGGCTTCAGTGAAACTGCTGTGCAAGCAGCGAAAGAAAAAGATTTGTTATGGAATTGAAGATGTACTTCTAGGTAGCAAAACTTCTTCTAATTTCTCAGTAATTTAAGTTGCATCCATGTAATAGCTTCACAGACTAATTGAAGCAGCAATTCAGTTCAAAACAGCGATCGTTACCACTAACTATGTCTTTGTAGAAGTTGTCCTTATTATTTCAAAACTTCCTTTGAGTTCTGCGATCGCACATATTTCACCACGCTGATATCATCTGTACTAATGTCAACGACTCCACCAAAACTGTCCTAACAAGCCTTAATTTCTCGTCAATTTACTAGTAAGTTAATATTTAGTAAATTGGCCAACGGCGAAGGCTGGGTTCACTTGCAAAAATCGTATTCGCAAGTTGCTACAGAATACGGATAACCTATGGGATGCAATGGAATCAGTTCTCAAGCGAGCTGCGTCCTAACCTCACTGACAGCAGCTCTAGCTTCGTGGAGAATTATGCGGTTGCCGTCTGGGTCGGCGGCGTAGATTTCGCGCCCGTGGGAGGCGGTGAGAATTTTCCCTAACGGCAGAGAGCCGATCGCTTCTAGATGGGCGATCGCCGCTTCCAAATTCTCCACTTCTAAGCACAAACTCAACGCGGAGCCAGCAAAGACAGGGTTCTTGGGCTGAAAAATGCCAAGCTTGAGGTCGGGAAAGTGAAATTCTGCGTAGACCTCAGCTCGGTACACGGCTGGCTCATGCAGCAGTTGACTGTAGAACTGCACCAAGCGATCAAGATCAGCAGTGCCCAGCGCTACAAAAGCCTCGGTCAGATTCAAACCCATTGTGACCTCCAGAGCGATCGAAGGCATCCTAACCTACGGAAGCTGAGTCGAGGAGCATAGCATCTTCCTTTTCGTAACGCAGTGTTGCAGAAATTATTAAGCTGTATTTCAACTTACCGCTATCTGCCTTGCCCCAGAACAGGAGAGCCGAAAGACCGTGATACCATGCAATTCGTAGCTTTCGATGACGATTTAGGAGATAAACCTTTGGCACTACGGGTTGCAGTTGTGGGTGGAGGGCCAGCCGGTTCCTCTGCTGCTGAAGTTCTGGCAAAAGCAGGGATTGAAACCTATCTAATCGAGCGCAAATTAAACAACGTCAAGCCCTGCGGCGGTGCAATTCCCCTCTGCATGGTGAGCGAATTTGACCTGCCGCCAGAAATTATCGATCGCCGCGTCCGCAAGATGAAGATGATCTCCCCTTCCAACGTTGAGGTCAGCATCGGCAGCACGCTGAAGGATGATGAGTACATTGGGATGTGCCGTAGGGAAGTGCTGGATGGCTTTATGCGCGATCGTGCCGAAAAGCTGGGCACTAAAGTCATCAACGGTACGATGCACAAGCTGGAAATTCCCGGCAATGACAAAGATCCCTACACGCTGCACTACGCAGATCACTCTAATGGCAGCCTGGAAGGAACACCCAAGACACTGCAAGTAGATTTGGTGATTGGTGCAGACGGTGCTAATTCGCGGGTAGCGAAAGCGATCGATGCCGGTGACTACAACTACGCGATCGCCTTTCAGGAGCGGATTCGCCTGCCAGAAGACAAAATGGCCTACTACGAAGATCTAGCCGAGATGTACGTCGGCGACGACGTTTCTCCCGACTTCTACGCTTGGGTGTTCCCCAAATATGACCACGTTGCGGTGGGAACGGGAACCATGAAGCCGAACCAGTCTAAGATCAAACAACTGCAAGCCGGAATCCGCGCCCGTGCTGCGGCCAAGCTGCGCGGCGGCAAAATCATCCGCGTGGAAGCTCACCCAATTCCTGAGCATCCCAGACCCCGCCGCGTAGTCGGCCGCGTGGCGCTGGTGGGTGATGCGGCAGGAACCGTTACCAAGTCTTCGGGCGAGGGCATCTACTTCGCCGCTAAGTCGGCCCGGATGTGCGCTGAGGCGATCGTCGAGTTCTGCAACAACGGCGATCGGGTTCCCACCGAACAAGACCTGAAGGTTTACCTGAAGCGCTGGGATAAACAGTACGGCATCACCTACGCAGTCTTGGATATTCTGCAACGAGTGTTCTATCGCTCCGATGCCACCCGCGAAGCGTTCGTTGAAATGTGTTCTGACATCGACGTGCAGAAACTCACCTTCGACAGCTACCTCTACAAAACCGTTGTTCCGGCGAATCCTCTGACCCAGATGAAGATCACCGCCAAGACGATCGGTAGTCTGCTCCGAGGTAATGCGCTGGCTCCCTAGTTAAGTCGCTGATCCATTACCAAAACCCCCTGTCGTTCTTTTTCGCGGCAGGGGGTTTTGTTGTCGGGGTTTTGTTGTCGGCGTTAACGCCTTGCTGCCTTGAGAGTTCAAAGGCTATGCCTGACACTCGTGTCCAGCCATCTGCTAGATGGGGACTACACTTCATCGATGTAGAAAAGGCTATAAGTAGAAGAGTTTTGTCCCAACTCAAAACCCAGAACCTCATGTACGCCCTTTCGATTCCCACCTGGATTATTCACGTTTCTAGCGTGATTGAATGGATCGCCGCAATCTGGCTGATCTGGACGTATGGGGAAGTTGTTCAGAACCGTGCCTGGCGGGCGCTGTCCCTGGCGATGCTACCCGCGCTGGTGAGTGCGATGTGTGCTTGCACCTGGCACTTTTTCGACAATCCAGAGTCGCTGGAGTGGCTGGTGACGCTTCAAGCAGCCATGACTGTGGTGGGCAATGGGACGCAGGCGATCGCGGCCTGGTGGATCTGGAAAAGTCAGCAGAAACAGGAAACGGATCTGAGACTGAGCGCGATCGTTCTGCTGTTGCCACCGACCACCCTGTTCTCAAAAGAAACGCTGTTTGCCCTGTCTTTATTTCCCTACTTGGCATTTCTTTGGTTTTTGAGTCGCAGCCAGCAAACACCGCGCTTGGCGCTGATTGGGTTTTATATGACGCTGGTGTTTGTTGCTGTCACTATTCCCGCTGGAATCTACGCCAAAGTGGCCTACAGCGAAACCTTGGCGAATGTGGACTGGCTGCACGGCGGCGCTGAGTCGTTTCTGACCCTTTCCAATATTCTGGTGGTGCTGGGCTTTCGGCAGGGAATCCAGCAACTCAAGTCTCAGCCGATGAGATCGTCGAGTTCGGCATAGTCGGGCAGATCGATGTCGATGATTTTGCCATCCCGCAGGACAATGCGATCGCTTTGGGAGCGAGACAGTAATTCGCTGTAGTTGCGACCGCGAAACAAGATCAGGTCAGCCGGCAAGCCCACACCAATGCGACCTACTGTTGGCAAGCCCATCAAGTCGGCTGGGGTAGTGGTGATGGCGCGACACCAATTACCGAAGGGTCGATCGAGGTGAGCAATCCTTACCGAGAAGTTGAACACTTCTAGTCCGTCGTGGTCGCCGTAGCCGTGGAAGGGGTCGCGGCAGTTGTCGCTGGCGATCGCCACGGGAACGCCCTGTTGTTTCAGTTCGTGCAGCAGCGTCACGCCGCGCCAGCGTGGGGTTCGTCCCGGAGACCGGTCTTGCAGATACAGATTGCACATCGGTAGGCTGACAATACCAATCTCCGCCTGCTTGATGTGGGCGATCGTGGTGGCCACCGTTTCAGGATCTTGCAGTGCCAAACTACAGCAGTGGCCACACACCACTCGCCCCTGATACTTGTGCCGCAGGGTCGCCTGAGCAATGCGATCGAGACAAACCGAGTCCGGGCTGTTGTTCTCGTCTACATGGAAATCCAGGTTCAGATCGCGGGCTTTGGCGAGAGCGAAGACGCGATCGAGGTGGGCATCTAGATCCGGGTTCATGAAGGCCACACCGCCCAAAATTCCCCCCACTTCTGCGACCAAATCCGCCAGGGCTTCGGCTTCCGGCTTCAAAAAATAATCCAATGACACGAGGGAGACAGCCTGAAGAACGAGACGATCGCGCCACTCCTCGCGCAGAGTTTTGAATACGCCAAAACTGATAGCTGCCTGCGCCCCAAACGAGTCGATATGAGTCCGAATCGCTTTGGTTCCGTGGGCATAGCTGCACTTCAACCCAAACTCCATGCGCCGGTAAACATCTTCTGTATTCCAGTTTTTCACCGAGTCCTGCTGCACAATGCCCAAAGCACTCTCGAACGTACCGTCTGGGTTGGGGGCGCGGTTCCAAATGTGGCCTTTATCCAGATGGGTGTGCAGGTCGGCAAAACATGGCCAGACCAGACCGTTTCGCAAGTCCACTGAGGTGTGGCGATCGTGATCCAGCATCCCGGCGGCGGCAATGCTGGCGATCGTGCCGTCGGCGATCTCAATGTCCACCTGCAAAAACTCATCGGTAGCTGCACCTGACCACTGCTTGCTTCTGCCTTGGCTTGTCACCAATAGAGCGGCAGGAACCCGGGCATTGGTCAACCAGTAGTGAGTAGAGTCAATCATCAAGCTATTTTCAGTGGAACTTTTCCATCATGCCGGATGCTGACGAGATCATTCAGAGGTTCCACCCCTGCACCCCATCCCAACCTATGAAGGTACAGCTATAAAACGCTTAAACGCGGTGAGTTAAAGAATCGCCCGATCGACCGTCAAACCAGTGGATTAGCTCTGGTGGTAGGACGAGCGAGAGTTCTCGGTCAGCCCAATTTCCCGGCGGTAGGATGGCTCGGAGGGCGATCGGTGCTCCCTGAGCATTGGCGACCCGGAGGCTGATCAAACTGTGCATTCCCAGGTTCTCGACTAAGAACACTTGAGCCTTCAGGGTTGGAGTTTCTCCGGGTTCGGCAACGCGGATATGTTCGGGACGGATGCCCAGAACGATTTCTGGTGGAGCAGTAGACAGATTGGGTAGAGGAAGTTTGAAGTTTCCTAGATGGATCGATCGACCTTGAACAGGCAGAGTCAGCAGGTTCATCTGAGGACTACCGACAAATCCAGCCACGAAAAGATTCGCGGGCTGACTGTAGATGCGATCGGGTGCGTCCAACTGCTGCACATAGCCGTTGTTCAGCACCGCCACTTGGGTTGAAAGGGTCATGGCCTCAGTCTGGTCGTGGGTGACGTAGACAACGGGGACGTTTTGCGTGGCGAAAATCTGCTTCAGGTCAGCGCGGACGTGTTCCCGCAGCAGCGCATCCAGGTTGGAGAGCGGTTCATCTAGCAGGAAGACTTGCGATCGCCGCACCAGGGCCCGACCCACCGCCACACGCTGCCGTTGACCGCCAGAAAGCTGCCCTGGCTTGCGCGACATCAGGCTTTCCTCCAGACCCAGGATGCGGGAAGCTTCAGCCACGCGGCGATCGATTTCGTCCTGGGGCGTTTTCTTCAGGCGCAACCCAGCGCACAGATTTTCATACACCGTCATGTGCGGGTACAGTGCATAACTCTGGAACACCATCGCAATGTTGCGATCGCCCGGTCGGGTGTAAGTGACATCACGATCGCCGATCAAGACTTTGCCGCTTGTGGGTTCTTCCAGTCCGGCGATCATACGGAGGGTGGTGGATTTGCCACAGCCGGAAGGGCCCAGCAGCGTCAGTACTTCGCCATCGTCCACAGTCAAACTTACATCTTTGACCGGGATGACTTTAGCGCTGTAGGTTTTGTTTAAGTGGATGAGTTCAAGTTTTGCCATCGCTAACCTTTCCCTATTTCACTCATACCAGAAAAGCAGGGATCTAAACTCCCAGACGCAAGAACCAGATCCCCGGCTTCTCCAAGAAGCCGGGGACTAGAGCTACTGGAGGTTGTCGATCGCCACAGGCTCCACTGAGTCTGCGATCTCAAAACCGAACACTCTAGAGTAGAAGTAGAATTCGCCATCTAGAGTGCGCTTGATGTTTTCGGCTTTGCGGAAGCCGTGCTGCTCCCCCGCATAGAGAATATAGGCAACGGGCAAGTTCTTGGCTCGCAGGGCGTTCACCATCATCTCTGCTTGATTCGGTGGCACAATCTTGTCCTCATCACCCTGGAAAAAGATCACCGGACAGGAGAGGCGATCGGTGGCGTGGATCGGCGATCGCTCAATATACAAATCTCGACGTTCTGGGTAGGGCCCAATCAGGCTATCCAGATAGCGCGACTCAAATTTGTGGGTATCGGTGGCCAGCGCTTCCAGATCGCTGACTCCGTAATAGCTGGCTCCGGCCTTAAAGGTGTCGCGAAAGGTGAGGGCACAGAGGGTTGTGTAGCCACCTGCGCTGCCGCCGTTGATGACGAGACGATCGCCATCCACTTCACCCCGCTCCGCCAAATATCTCGCACCGTTGGCGCAGTCGTCTACATCCACAATGCCCCACTGACCGCGCAGCCGCTCTCGGTATTTTCGTCCGTAGCCCGTGCTGCCGCCGTAGTTGACATCCAATACCGCAAAGCCGCGACTTGTCCAGTACTGGATTTTCAGGTTAAACGCAGTGGAAGTGACCGCCGTGGGCCCACCGTGACTTTTGACCACCAGAGGCGGCCGCTCTGCCTCTGGGGCAGTAAAGTCCTTGTTCTGGGGCGGATAGAAAAAACCGTAGGCCGTCAACCCGTTCTCTGTGGGAAAGGCGATCGACCTCGGAGCAGACAAATAACCTGGATCGATCGTCAGTTCACTCGATCGTCGCAGCACTTCAATCTGCTGGGTAGCTAGATCTAGCCGGACGATCGCTCCCGGAGCCGTTGCCGATCCTGCTCCAAACACCACACTACCAGGGTAAACATGGACACCACCAATATCTGTGTAGGGCGTGGCAATCGTCTCTAGCTGCCGCGATCGTAGGTTCAGACTGGCCAGATAAGACACGCCTTCCTTGCTGTAGGTGCAGATCAGGCGATCGCTGGATTCAAACCCATAGCTCGATTGTCCAAACACCCAATGGGGCAACCCAAACTCCGCCTCCATCGGGAAGAGCGGCTCGATTTCCCCGCTAACCCAGCGATACAGGTTCCACCAATTTGTGCGATCGCTGATGAAGTACAGCACCCCGTTCGGCGACCACTCCGGCTGCACGATCGCTTCCTCTACACCCCCGGCGATTTTCTGGAGATTCACCAGCCCGTCCGCCGTCAAATTACCTGTCCAAAGTTCCGTGCCATCCCACGGCATATTTGGGTGATTCCAAGAAATCCATGCCAACCGGGAGCCATCGGGGCTCAGACGCGGCGCGGCGTAGAAATCGCTGCCGGAAACCAGGATTTGCTGCTCTCCCTGACCATCCAGGCTGAGCCGAACGATCGTGTTCACCGCCTCTCCGGTTCCCGTGTGGTCTTCCCGGACGCAGATTAGCTGCTGATGTTGGGGATCGATCGTCCCGTCGGCGTAGCGCCACGCCCCTTCTGGAGTAATCGCCACTGGCTCGGCTCCCACATCTTGGCGATACAGGCGTTGATCAGCAAAGTTAGAAAAGTAGACCGTACCGCCCTGCACTAGGTAGGAGCCACCACCGTATTCATGCACCCGCGTTCGCACGTTGAAAGGGGTGGGCGTAATGGCTGTGGTTGCGCCATCAGGTGGCCGACGGATCAGCACGTTACGGCCGGCCTCAGTTGGGCGCAGTTCGCTCCAGTAAATGTCTTGCCCGTCAAGCCGCACCTGGCCAAGTCCGATCGTTCCCGCCACGATCAAATCTGAGGTGATAGGCGATTTCCATGATCCGTAGGAAGTTGTCATGATGCCGTGGTGTTACAGAATCCAGTTGCAGAATCGAGTTGTAGAATCCAGTGCAATCGTAACTGCTGAAGCCACGATCGCGCTCCTAGAATAGAAGTTCAGACCTACAGAATGTCGCGATCGAGTGTGCCACCATGACGCTACAAACCAAGATACCGACCGACACCTGGATCAATGCAACCTGGGAAGAGTACCTTCAGGCGATCGACGATCCCGCCAATGCCAGTGCCAAAGGCTACTATTTCAACGGACGCATGAGGTTAGAAATGTCTCCGCTCGGCAATCCCCACTCCCGCGATCACCTAATATTCATCCATGCTCCCTGTCTCTTTGCAGCCTCGCGGGGAATTGATTTAGATGGACATGACAACTGCACCTACCGCAAGGCGGGCTACCAAGAAATACAGCCGGATGTCTCGTTCTACTTGGGAGCCAACGCCGAAGCTGTGCCCTGGGAAGCCAAGATCATTGACCTAGATGTGTACCCCGCACCGGATCTAGTGATCGAGGTGGCAGATTCCTCCCTAGCAGACGATAAGGGCGAAAAACGGCTCCTGTATGAGGCACTGGGGGTGCGGGAGTATTGGATTGTGGACGTGAATAATGTCCAAGCGATCGCCTTTGCCATTGTCGATCGCGGCAGTCGGCAGATCGAGGAATCTCAGGTGCTTCCGGGCCTAAAAATTGCCCTGCTGGAAGAAGCAATGCGGCGCAGTCGGCAAACTAACCACGGCAAAGTGAGCGCGTGGCTGCTGTCGCAGTTTCAGTCCTAGTTTCAGTCCTATTTAGTATTAGTAGAAGTCGGTGTTGAGACAGCATGAAAGCCAGAATTACTGACGAGATTTTGTATATTTACCCTGAAGGCTTGCCGGAGTACAAAAAAGGCGGCTCGGTGGTGCGGAATAGTTTCTTTTGGGCTTTGAAATCGATCGCGGCCTATGCGCCCCGCGATCGGGATTGGGAGTTTGACTCGGAAGTGTGGGTGGCGCTTCAGCGAATGCTGCTGTCGTTTGCCGAGTCGGGCTATCTGGGTTTGCGGGAGACGCAGCTAGAGTTTGCCGCAGACAGCGAAATTCCAGCAAACTTACGCTTGGCATCCACCTGGGAATGAGAGATTAGTGGAGGCAATCTAGCTCTGACAGTTGCCCAAATCCTCTCAACGCCACGATCGCCTTACCCTTGAACCTAACCTTATGGTCATCGCTGCACCAGAACCCAAAGCAGAACTGCAACCCTCGATCGGCGAACGCCGAGTCACCCTGCACGGTATTTCCTGGGAGGCCTATTTGCAAATCCTCGCCGCCCTGCCCCCAATCTCGCAGCACGCTGTTGACCTACGATGACGGGACATTAGAAATTGTCATGCCCCTGGAAGATCACGGCCGTGTAGAGATCCCCAGCGTAGGTCTTTGAAGCTTCTGGATAACTTTCAGAGAGCGCTGGGGTAGAAGCAGAACGATCGCGGAGAATAGGAAAACCTCAACCTGGCAAGACTACACAATGGATAACCTGACTGAAACCCAAGCCCTCACTTCCACCGCCGACCCCAGCACTGCCCCTCACTCTGTGCGAGTGCGCCCCTGGGGTAGTGTCACCCTGTTGGAAGAGGGGAATCGCTACCGCATCAACCGGATCGAACTGGAACCCGGCCACCACATCAGCACCCAGATGCACTATCACCGCAGCGAACACTGGGTTGTTGTGTCTGGGACAGCGATCGTGCTTTGCGACGGCAAAGAAACCACTCTCATTGCCAAGCAATCGACCTATGTGCCCAAATGCACCCCCCATCGCGTCGAGAATCCGGGCGTGATTCCCCTCGTGATGATCGAAATTCAGAACGGGGAGTACTTGGGGGAGGATGACATCACGCGCTTCGACAACAAGTAAGTTTCGCTCAGTGAGTCTCTGCTCAGCAAGTTTCGCTTAGTAAGTTCTCGTGAGTAAGTTTTGATTAATGCTTCTGAGAACTACGCCTTCAAGCCCTGCACCCACTGGCGCAGCAGTTCGTTCACTTGATCCGGCACTTCGTCGTGGGGACAGTGACCGGCTCTCAAATAATACTCCGTTAGCTGTGGGTGATATTGGCGGAATTTTTCGCCTCGTTCTCTGGCATTAATCCACGGATCAGCTTCGCCCCACAGCATCAGCAGCGGCCGGGTTAGCTGGCCCAGCAGCACATCCACCTTTTCGCCTTGGGGAGTGCGGAACACGGAGGCAAAAACCTTGGGTGCACCCGGATCGCAGGAGGGACGGTAAATGTCCTCAATCAGTTGCTCGGTGATGGCGGTTTTGTCTAGGTAAACCTGTTCCAGGGTGCGGCGAATGGTCGATCGCTGCTGAACGTACTTAAACAGCAGAAAACTAGCCCACTCTTGTCCGAAGAAGAATTGAGCCACTTTGCCTGCAAATTCCCGAAACGGGTCGGGCTTGGTGGTTCCCTGGATGTCAGTGAAGGGCCCGGCACTGTTGAGCAGCACCAACCCCGCTACAGCTTGGGGCCGCTGGGCCGCCACGCAAAGGCAGGTGTAGCCGCCCAAGGAGTTGCCAACCACCACGGCAGGCTGACCGATCGCTTCTTGAATAAAGTCATGCAACTGGTCGCGCCACAGGTCGCCGCTATAGTTCCAGTCAGGTTTGGACGATCGCCCAAAGCCCAGCAGATCGATCGCCCAAACCTCGAAATCCTGCTGCAATCCAGCTAGATTTTTGCGCCAGTGGTCAGTGGAAGCGCCAAAGCCGTGTACCAGCAGGATCGGCGGACGATCGTCTCGGCGCTCTCCAACTTTAACGTAGTAGATCGACTGCCCCCGCCACTGCCAAATTTGTCCAGGGAAGGAAGGGGCGATCGGCGAAGCTTGCATAGTCAGGTTGCGTTAAATTGCCTCTGCCATTGTAGCTTGGGGCTTGGGTTGCGTTGGGGTGAGGAGGGAGTCGAAGTCGAGTTCTGCCGCCTCGCTGGGCATTCCTTCCTGAACCATCGTTGGAAAGCCGCCCTTCTGGAATAGCCCTGTAACCATCGCCAGCATGGCGTTAACTTTGCGAGTGCGCCAGTCATCGATCGCCGCTTCCACTGCCAGGGGAGACAGCCGCCTTTCCATTGCTTCTTTCAGGTAGGCAGCGTGACCCGTTTCGTCTTGGGCAATGCTGAGAATGCCCTTTTTCAGGTTGGCGCTTTGGGGTTCGTTGTTGGGCAGGGCATTGGCCATACGCGCAAAGTCTCTGCTGGCATCGAGTTCCAGGATGTAGGTGCTGGCAAAGAACATTGTCCAGTTGATCGCCTCTGGCTTCAGGCTGGCAGGGGAATAGCCCTCGAAGTAGGCCCCAAAGAAGGGGCTGCGCTGGCGATCGTCAGGACTAGCTTCGGCTGGTCGGTTCTTGAAGTCGATCACTTGCTTGCCCAGTTGCTTCAGACCGTGGGCAAAAATTTGCCCGTGGCGGCGTTCGTCGCTGGCATGGCGATCGAGTTTCTCAGATAGCCAAGAGTCGCCTTCCGCCGCAGCACGGGCACTTAGGGCTTCCAGAAAGGGAACCGACCCGGACTCTGCCAGTTGTAGTCCTGCGAGAGTGTTGGGGCGGGTTTGTAGATCGCGCATATTTCGAGCGGAGATATAGGCGATCGCGCCTGACCCGATCAGATGGAGAATTTGAGTAGAGAAATTCATAGCGACGGCTTAGAGGAGCTTACAGACGACATCCTAGCGTTCTTTTCTGCAAGGGCGCTGTCGGTGTTGCCCCACCTTTGACCTCGCAACTGACTCTGCAATGACAATGCTTGATCCATTGCTTTGAGTATCCGTCCAAAGACACTTTGACCCTTGCCGATGTCACAATCACGCGCTGGGAAATCTGTCCTAACCTATGAGGCTATGGCCATAGCGCCAAGACTGCCCTCTCGTGCTGGGAAGGTTCTTGTAGACCTCAGGAGGCTTGTTGATGACCGAGCTTGAGGAAGATAGTTTCCAGGTTCTCCTGAGTGCAGTGGAACTCGTTGAGGGGAATGTCAGCGAGGATGAGCGATCGCAGCAACTCTGCTGCATCTTCGGAGCTGCCAGAGAAGCGCACTCGCAGAGTTTGGTCTGGCAACTCCTCCAAATCTTCTATAAGGGTAATGTTGGCTAACTCAGCTTTGAGAAGCTCCAGACTGCCTAGCGTAGACAGGATAATTTGCTGACGGCTGAGGCGTTGGCGCAGATCGCTCAAAGACGCGCTTTCCACCAGGAAGCCCAATTCCATGATGCCGACGGAAGTGCAGAGTTCCTCTAGATCGCTCAAAACGTGGGAAGAAATCAGAATTGTCATGCCTGCTTCCCGCAGGGTGCGGATGATGTCGCGGAACTGCATCCGAGCGATCGGATCAAGCCCCGAAACAGGTTCATCCAGCAGCAGCAGCATCGGCTCATGAATGATGGTGCGGGCTAGGCTGAGGCGCTGCTTCATACCGCGAGATAGGGTAGCGATTGAACTATTGCGCTTCTGGGTGAGCTGCACCAGTTCCAGCACCTCGCGCAGGCGGCGGCCGCGGCGTGGCTCCGTCAAGCGATATAGCCGAGCAAAGTAGTCGAGGTAATCCCATACGGTGAGGTCGTCGTAGAGGGGAAAATCGTCGGGCAAGTAGCCGATCTGCCGCTTCAGGTTGGGGTTGTCCTGTCCGCGCAGCAGCCGATTGCCGTTGATGTAGATCTCGCCGACGGTTGGCTCCTCTGCCGTTGCCAGCATGCGGATCAGAGTCGTCTTTCCGGCTCCGTTGGGCCCGATCAAGCCATAAACTTCTCCGGCAGCAACTTCCAGATCTAGATCACGCACGGCCACATGACGATCGAACTGCTTGGTCAGACCGTGGGTGGAGATGGCAAGGTTTGGCATGGTGGCGGTGGGGAGTTGTTTGAACCTGAGCTACAGGAGGGTGACATTACATTTCGGAAAGATGGGAGGCGGCTAGGCAACTCGTTTGGTGCTGAGGCTGAGGCAGGCAGTAGCAACCAGGAGAGCGATCGTGGTGACGAGGGCGATCGTGGGCGGCGGTAGCGTTGTCAGTTGCAGCAGTCTGAGCAGGCTGCTGGCCAGGGCTGCGCCACCCAGATACATTCCGATCCCCAGGCCGGCTTTAGCAGGGGGAACCATTGAGAGGGCGAAGGGAAGGGAACCGTTGACAATCAGACTCATGGCTCCACTCAGCAGAACCACAACCCCGCTCACTAGAGGCGTGTTCGCAGTCAGGCTAAAGACTCCTAGCAAAATTCCTACCCCTCCAAGTCCCCACAGCATCGCCTTCCGATTGCCTAGCTTTCTGGCCAGCCACCCTGCCGGGAGGGCCAACAGAATATTAGCCACTAAGAAAAGGGATATTATTCCACTCAAACTCAGCAGCGATCGCACCAGTCCAAAGCCGAGAGGAATTGCCACGCCGATGGCAAACACTAGGACAAGATTGGCAAAGGCGATTGGCTGGGTTGGGGCTTCCTCCACCACGGCAGGCGCAACCCGCTGATCGGTCAGACGTAAAACCGTGGCGGCGAGGAGCAAAACGATCGAGCCAATCGCAAACGCGGGCAGTGGCCCCAAGCTGAGGATGAACTGATTGGAGACGGGAGCGATCGCGGCCACAGTTGCACTGACTAGAGTGAGAACGCTGGCGGCTTGAGGCAGCTTGGTGGGGTTAGCATAGCGACCCAAGAGCGCCAAGGCCGGGCTACGAAAAACGGTCATGGCCAAAGCCCAGGCGATCGCTGCGGTAGGCAACACCCAACGAACTGAAGTGAGGGAGGCTCCGAGAAAAACGATCGCGGGCAGACAAAGAAACAGGGCGGCTGACAGCACCATGCCGACGGCAATGTAGGGAAACCGCGTGCCGACCCAACGCTGCGATCGATCCGCCAGGGCCCCAAAACTCGGCTCCAGCGCCACAGCCAGCAGGTTTTCCGTAATCAGTAGCCCGATCGTCCACTCACCTGGAAAGCCAAACTGGGCTAGAAACCTGGGCAAATAGAGGTTGTAGACCAGCCAGGCCAGAACGATCGACCCCTGCACTGCGGCCAGTCCGAGAACTTGCACCCATAAAATAGTCGGTTGGGATTTGCGCTCCAGCATTAATCTTCCTCAGGGCGCGATCGATGGGTTGAAATGCCCCAACTCTAGCTCAACAGGAGTCAGGAAGGTTCATCTAACTTCTCCTATAATTGAGCCTGAGCAGTGCCCCGTGAGTTCGCCCTACTGTCCCCCCTCCAACCATGACTCGACGTATCGTAGACCTCCTCCGCCACGGTCAGCCCAACGAAACTGTGACTGTCAAAGGCTGGGTTCGCACCAAGCGGGAGCAGAAAGAATTTAGCTTTGTGGAAGTAAACGACGGTTCCTCGCTGGCGGGACTGCAAACCGTGGTGGGTCAGGATGTGCCGGGATATGCGGAGACGATCAAACGGCTGAGTACGGGCGCATCGATCGAAATCTCCGGCACTCTGGTTGAGTCACCCGCTAAGGGACAACGCATTGAACTCAAAGCTGAATCTGTAGCGGTCTACGGTGAAGCCGACCCGGAAACCTACCCCTTGCAGAAGAAGCGGCATTCGTTTGAGTTTTTGCGATCGATTGGGCATTTGCGGGCCCGGACTAACACGATCGGCGCAGTTTTTCGGGTGCGGAATGCGTGCGCGACAGCAATTCACCAGTTTTTCCAGGAGCGGGGCTTTCTCTGGGTGCATACGCCCGTGATCAGCGCCAGCGACTGTGAGGGAGCCGGAGAAATGTTCACAATTACCGGCTTTGATTTGAAAAAAGTGCCGCTCAATGCAGAGCAGCAGGTCGATTACAGTCAGGATTTCTTCGGCAAGCAGGCGTTCCTGACGGTGAGTGGGCAACTAGAAGCCGAAATCATGGCCATGGCTTTTAGTAACGTCTACACCTTCGGGCCGACCTTCCGGGCGGAGAACTCCAACACGTCGCGCCACCTGGCCGAGTTCTGGATGGTGGAGCCGGAGATGGCATTTTGCGATCTGGAAGGAGACATGGATCTGGCTGAAGCGTTTCTGAAGCATATCTTCAAGTTTGTGCTGGAAACTTGCCCAGAAGATATGGAGTTCTTCAACCAGCGCATTGACCAGACCGTGCTGGCAACGGCGGATAACATCCTCCACAACGAGTTTGCGCGGGTTAGCTATACCGAGGCGATCGCCCTTCTGGAGAAAGCCGATCGCCGCTTCGAGTATCCCGTGGAGTGGGGATTGGATTTGCAGTCAGAACACGAGCGCTATCTGGCCGAAGAACTGTTCAAGAAGCCGACGATCGTCACCGACTATCCCGCCAAAATCAAAGCCTTCTATATGCGGATGAATGACGACGAGAATACCGTTCGGGCCATGGATGTGCTGGCTCCCAAGATCGGCGAAATCATCGGCGGCTCCCAGCGAGAAGAACGGTTGGACGTGCTGCAACGCCGCATCGAAGCGCAGGGACTCGACCCCGAACCCTACTGGTGGTACCTCGATCTACGTCGCTACGGAACTGTGCCCCACGCTGGCTTTGGTTTGGGGTTCGAGCGACTGGTGCAGTTCATCACGGGCATGGGCAACATCCGCGACGTAATCCCGTTTCCCCGCGCTCCCCAGGAAGTCGAGTTTTGAGGTCAAAAGTCTCGATCGGCGGCTAGGTTTTGCTGACTTCTAGCTGACTTCTATATGTGGTGGAGTCTTTGACTGAAATCTTTCTTTAAGGGATATCCTTGCATTGATGCTTTTCCCCCCAGGTGGCTATGGAAACGCTTTTCTCCGATTTCTCTGATGAATAATGCTGCGATCTTAAAGCCGTGATCTGCCTCGCCCGAAAAATTTTCTTGTTACTAGACAATGCCATTTCGATTACCGAAGAACTTCTGATAGCCAAGCGATCGCAACCAATCATCTCAACGAGAGAGACAGTAGAAAAGTTTGTTACATAAATTTCTAGCTGAGCCTGTGGCAGTGCCTCAAACAAAAGTCTCTCTCCTGGAAAAACAACGCGCTCAAAGTACCAACTTGGAATATTACTTATCCGAGCAATCTTAATCTTGTGAGCATCGTTGATGTAGCAGCAGAGAATTCGATCGGCACAGTCAGCAGGCAGGCTATCTAGGGTTTGGGTCATTGTGATGAATCTTGTAGAGTGGGTTTAACTGCTGCTGGATAGAAATATTCTCGACCCTCTTCGTTCTAATTCTCTGAAGCGGGTAGGTCTTGACGGCAATGTACACAACGCCAGTAAATTTGCCCTGAACGCACATGGCGAAGTAACGTGCTTGAGCAGAAAGAACAGTTCGTTCGACTGAGCATCGCTTGACTAACGGTTAGATGTGGTCTCAGTTGATTACAACTAGCCGTGAGTTCGCTTGATGAGCCGATTTGGTTCTTTGACAAAGTTTTCATTGAGATAGTTCCGAATTGCTAAAGCAGCGAAGTGTCAGCTCTTTCAATTTCCTGGTTAAGGCTCAATGGAGGTTTAGTGCGCTACGACCAGTGGGGTTTTGAGGCGATCGCCCCCAACAGCACAATTAGACCGAGCGATCGTCGGAAATAGTTAACTCCCTGAAAGAGTTCTAGCCATGCCCAGGTGAACAATGAGCCAAATGCCACTGCTCTAAGCCTCTGTGAAGGTTGCCACTGGTGATCAAGAGGCTGAGTAAGGTCGTCGTAAGCCAAACCAGAATCGGTAGATTTGGCATCTGAGCGATCGCAATGTTGCCATCGCTATCTCGAAAGGTTCGGTTGAACAAAGTATCTTGGGTGCCTTCGAGTGTGCTCATTGATGTCCCCTTGAGTTCTCTTGCTCGACAATCACAAATATGACACTTCGCAGTTGAAGATCGTGTCCGAGTAGATGTTTTACTTCTGTATAAGTTATACAACCGCTGCTAAAACATTCTCAGGTTATAGATACGTCTGGCTTCTTTACCGATTAAGGTACAAAACGTAATTCGAGGTTTCTGGTTTAGTGGAGGCACAACGGTGAAGCGGAGGCGTTTTAATCTATGACTGCAACAATGACCAAAGCACCCAAATTTCGTCCGACACAACGGGTGAGCTTTGTGGGCGGAGAAGGCATCGTGCGGAGCTATAGACCTAACGCTGGCTCGTGGACTTACCTCGTAGAAATGCCTTTGGGGTTATATCCTGATTTCGGCAGAGTAGGCGCAGAAACGATGGTATATCTCAACGAAGCAGATTTGCGAACCACGATGGCTTTCAATGAAGTTCGTGCAGCTTGACCTCAAAGCAAAGTCATTAAGCAGGCTTCTAGTTGCGTCGCTCATTGTGTTCCTATCGACGCTCAGAAAATCAGAAAAAAGCCTAGCACCCGTAGTTACGGCTAATTAGGGACTTCAGGAATTAACAAAGTTGAGTTGAGGATAAATATTGTGAAACCAGTCATCATCGTCCATGGTGGAGCTAAAACCATTGCAGCAGATGAAGAGTCAGCTAATCAGACTGGCTGTCGAGCTGCGGTGGAAGCTGGGTGGACTGTGCTTTGCCAAGGCGGGAGTGCCGCGGTAGCCGTTGAAGCCGCCATTCGAGTGTTGGAGTCAGACCAAACGTTTAATGCAGGCTTTGGTTCGACCATGAATAGTGAGGGAGAAGTGGAAGTCGATGCGGCGATGATGGAAGGCGAGAAACTGCATTGGGGAGCCGTTGGCGCAGTGCAGAGGGTGCGCCATCCTATCTCGGTTGCTCGTCGAATCATGGATGATAAACCTCGGTTTCTAGTTGCCCGCAGTGGAGAGCAGTTTGCCCTTGAACATGGGTTAGAACTCTGCGCCAAAGCTGATCTCGTGAGTGAAGAGCAGTATGAGGAATGGAAGGAAGAAGTCGAAGTGGTCGATCGTCCCAATACGGTGGGTTGTGTGGCATTGGATGTCAATGGCAACCTTGTTGCGGGAACATCCACGGGCGGTGTCGCCGGACAACCTCAAGGGCGAGTGGGTGATACGGCGCTGATAGGCTGCGGTTTGTATGCCGATAATCGCTTGGGCGCTTGCTCAACCACTGGCGATGGTGAGTCGATCATTCCTGTCGTGCTGGCAAAGACTGCGATCGATGCCTTAGCTGGGGGAACTCATCCCGATGAGGCAGCCCAACACGCAATTGATACATTGAAAGATCGGGTTGAGGGAGAGGCAGGTTGCATCTTGATCGATCGTCAGGGGCGCATCGGCTGGGCCTATAATTCGCAAGACATGGCAGTTGCCTACATGACGGAAGCGTTGAAGCAACCTGCCGTTTTCACCCGCAAAGATTAACCCCGTTGGCGATCGCCTAAACACCCTCTCATGGCTTCCCAAGACACCTTTCCGTTCTTCCAGGGCAATTCTCTTTCTGACTTATTTGCTCAAGACTTACTTGCTCAAGATGGTGGCGACAAACGCTGTGCCTTGCTCCTGAATTACCCAGCAACAGCAGGTTGGGCAGCCTACCCCAATACCCAAAAATACTTCCTGCAAGATGGCAGCAGCGAAGCCACCAAAACCTCATTCGATAAGGTTTGCCAGAAAGAACCCTGGAAGAATTTAGCGGTGCTGGGCGATACGTTGCCTGGTGTGGTGATCAGTCCACCCCAAGAGTTGCTGACGCAGTATTGGCAAGACCATTTTGGCTGTCAATACAAGCTGGAGCCTCTGAACTGTTCAACCTACTTGGATGATTTGAATCAGAGCGATCGCATTGATCGAGTGGTTACTCTCTTTCCTTTCGATCGTTTGCTGCCTGAAAAGCACGCCGTCAACCCGGACACGCATTATCGCCTGCTGAGCAAAGCGACCCTCGCTGAGTTGGGAGTGCCCTGCCCAACCTATCAAACGTATCATTTGGATCAAATCAGCCTTGATCAGATTCCCCTTCCCGACCAATTTCCTTATCTCGTCAAAACATCGCACGGTCTGTCTGGTGAAGGAACCTACATTATCCGTAGTGCCAGCGACCTTAATTACTGCCGAGAAGAGATAAGGAAATATCTCAGAATCAATTTACTAGAAACAATCATCGTCTCAGAGTTTGTCAAGCATGAGGTGCATAACTACTGCGTACAGTTTTATGTCAACCAACAGGGCGCTATTGCGTTGATTGGGGTCACTCAGCAACTGGTGAGCGCTGAAGGCAACTACTTAGGCGGACTAATTGACTACACCAATGATTTGAGTCAGTTCACGCACCTGATTGCAGCCGTGGGACACTATGCCCATCAACAGGGATATTTTGGTGTCATTGGGTTTGATGTCTTAGAAGACAGAGACGGGAAGCTTTACACGATCGATGCCAATTTTCGCATTAACGGTTCCACACCTCTCTGCCTCCAACGTCATCAATTGCTGAAGCTCA
>DATNQR010000377.1:0-4350 GCA_036703905.1 Thermosynechococcaceae cyanobacterium | reverse complement strand
GCTCTCAGTTCAGCTAACTTCTCACTCTACAGCCTGTGATTGCAATTCTCGCTCTAATTCCCTAACCAACGGGCTGGACTGCCTTAGCCTGAAAGCCGTGTTTTGCAAGCTCCTGATTCAGCGCCAGGCCATTCTCGACGCGATCGACAAACAAAACGCCGTTTAGATGGTCGATCTCGTGCTGAATGCAGCAGGACAATAGTCCATCGGCTTTGAGTTTTTGGGGGCGGCCCTGCTCGTCTTTGTAGGCGACTTCAATCTCCATAGGCCGCTTCACGTCCAGATACACTCCCGGAATACTGAGGCAGCCTTCCTGAGTGACGGCGATCGCACCGTTGAACTTGGTGATGCTAGGGTTGATCAAAACCAGCGGGGGCGCATTGGGTTGGTCTGGCTCTACGTCAATGACGACCACCTGTTTGTGAACACCCACTTGGGGAGCAGCCAGGCCAATGCCATCAGCGCTGTACATGGTTTGCAGCATTTCGCGAATCAGGCGCTTCACATCGGCATCAATCTTTGATACGCGCTTGGCTGGCTGGCGCAGTACCCGATCGCCTAAATGATGAATCTCCAGAGGAGGCTTGGCCAGCTTCTTCTTCTCAACTAAAACCTCGATCGCCATGAATTCTACCCAACAACAACTGCCAAAATTCGGAGTGACTTCGCTCTAGATCTATCCTATCAACCCTAGCTTCAGACTGACATGGGTAAACTGAGGTTTCTCGATTCTTGGCTCCATGCTGTAGCGGAGCATGACAAAGCTATGGCGAAGCATGATGCTGTAGCGGAGCATGACAAGTGAAGAACTGCTGAAACTGAGCGTTGCTGAATTGAGGGATGAGTTGACTAGAATCGCTCTCTCGCAGGAGAGGAAATCAGAATTCTAGCTCCCTTCTCCCGCAGGATAAGGGTTGAGGATAAGGATCATTCATCCCGACATTCAGCAATGCCAGGATGGAGCAAAAAGACCGGGATCTAGTTGGCATCTATGCTTTCTAGCTGCACATCTTCGTAGAACAGTTCGATCGGGCAGCTAAATTCAACGCTCTCTAGAGTCACTGTGTCGCCCACAACGTAAGGCGCAAGCCACCACTGCCGACCTTCACCCCGGCGATAGCAATCCACGCTCATCTCCGTCGTGTCGATCAGAATATATTCCTGAAGCGTGGGGAGAGTCCGATACTGAGTGAATTTTTTGCCTTGATCGTAAGCTTCAGTGCTGGGAGACAGGACTTCTACAATCACTTTGGGATATTGGAAAAGCTGAGTGGCAGCTCGATCGCGATCGTCGCAGCTAACCACTAGATCAGGGTAGAAATAGGTCGTGGCGTTGACCTTCACTTTTGCATCCGACACGTTGATGCGGCATCCTCTGGCGCGAACGTGGGGGCGGAGCGCTGTGTATAAATTGAGTGCGATGTCATTATGGAAGAGGCTACTTCCAGTCATGGCGATGACTTCACCATCGAGGTATTCGTGTCGCTCCTCTTGGTGTTGTTCCCACTCTAAGTATTCTTCTGGAGTCATGAAATGGGATTGACGGTTCGCAATCATGACGGTTTCCCAGGATAGGCCTCTCAATTTTAGGGGGAATCGATCGCCCCAAAAGCATCCCTCCGCTTTAAACAGGTTGGGTAGACAAGAACAAGTTGGGTAGACAAGTGCCCCTTCTTCAGCGCCGTCGAAGCAACTGCCAGGCGAACAGAACCACAAACGCAGGATTATTAATCAGATAGCGCTGCCACAATCGTCTGGGTTCCATTAAGAACCGATATAGCCACTCCAGCCCGATCGCCATCATCCACCGGGGAGCCTGGGAAACTTCGCCACTGAAAAAGCTAAAGGCTGCTCCAACACCGATCGCCACCGCCTGCAAGTCCTGCTGCCGCGCCATCCACTCCTCTTGTTTTGGGCAACCCAACCCAACAAAAACCACAGCCGCACCGGACGCATGAATGCGATCGACATCCGTTTGTTCTTCGTCGACCGTGAGCAGTCGAAACGGTGGAGCATGAACACCCGCCACCTGCAAGCCTGGAAACCTTTGCTCCAGGCTGCTTTGGAGTTTCTCTAGCATCACCTCAGTGCCTCCGTAGAGGTAAATCGACAGGCCGAGGTGGGCGGCTCGATCGCACCATGCCAGCATCAAGTCCGGCCCATATACCCGCGTCTGGTTTGCAACGCCCAGCCATCGCAAGGCCCATACCAACGGCATCCCGTCCGGCGTAACTAAAGCCGCCCTTTGCAGAATTTGCCGAAACGACTTGTGCCAATACGCAGTCATTACCACATGGACATTAGCTGCCACGATGTAGCCCGGAGTCTTTGTTTCCACCCAAGTTTGGATGCGATCGCAAGCATCCCCATAGCTAGTAGGGTGAATCGGGTTTGAAATAACTGTGATCGGCTGAAGAGACACAAGATTATCGATTTTTTCTCAGGAATTCTGCGAAGAAATGTAGACAGAAAGCTGGAATTACTAAAGCAATTAAACTAGAGAGCTGAAACCGACCCTGCGATATACATTTAATCAGCTTACTGGAGTAATATCTAACTTCTTGAGAATTCTTCAACCATTTACTTCCCAGCAAAAGAAGCTCATAGGCTCGATAATCTAACCCTAGACGTTGATAAATTTCTATGTGTTTTTCAGCTACACGGTACCAAGAAATCGGTGTAACTTTCCGACTGTTTTTGCCCAAGTACTTACGCCAAACATAAATAGGTTCAGGTACGGCGTAGTAAGCACAACCAGAAGCGATCGCCCGTAGCCAAAACTCTACATCGTGGAGATCTGCTACGCCAAATTCAGGATCATAGCCGCCGATCACATCCCACAGCGATCGACGCAAAGGTGTTGTGCCAATCAACTTCCACTGCGAACTGAGAGAAAATCTTTTCGCTTTCAACATCGCCTGAAGAGTAATTTCTCCTGGAGACACTAGCTCGGCTTCTGCCTGCAATTCATTTTGCCTCAGGTAACTACCGTAGATAAAGGCAGCATTGGGATAACGATCGAAGGCTGCTTGAATTATTTCCAGTGCTTTCGGAGGCAACAAATCATCTGCATCCAGCGGAACCAAAATTTCGCCCTCTGCTGCCTGGAATCCACAGTTTCTAGCGACAGAAGTACCGCCGTTTTTCTCGCGCCAAATGACTTGAATCCTTGAGTTAGCTTCTAGCTGTTGGCAAGCTGCGATCGTCTCTGCATCAGATGAACTATCATTGACCACGAGAATTTCTAGAGCAGACAAAGTTTGAGCAAGAACGCTATCGATCGCTTCAAGCAAAAGCTTACCTTCTGCATAGCAGGTAATAACAACGCTAATTCTGCTCTGGGTCATGGAATTTTAGACTGATAAATTTGTGAAGGTCTTTTCTCATAGAAAGGGGTAGAAACCTCAGCAGCGTAATCAATAGAATTGAACAATACTTCTTGAGAAACATCACCAATCCCCACGCGGAGTAAGCTTCCCAATTGATCCGCAGCCACACTCGCCAGCTCAAACCCGACTGCGGCACAAAAACTAGCTTCAAAATCTTGAGCGGTTCTCCTGGAGACAGCAGCCAGCGACTCGGAAAAAGCTTCGGTTCTCCAGGCAGGCTATAGACTGGATGTTTGGCGCTAACCAGAAGGTGAAAGCCGGCTTTTTGAGCACGAATTAGGTAGAGTGAATCTCCACCGTAATGAGGAGTCTGCGCGGAATCAGGATAGCCAATCTTCTGCACTACTTCACGAGGCATACACACTAAGTTACCGCTCAACAAGTCGCAGGATCTTTGATGTCCTTGAGAAACTGAAATAAAGCGATAGCCTTGCCAAGTTTTGAGTTTTCCACCAAAGGCGATCGCTGATGGATCGTTTTGCTCAACTCCTTGAGCGCCCACGATCACTCTTGGATCTTCTTGACAAGTCTGCACCAAATCTAATAAAACTGAACCTCCAAGCTGACAATCATCATTCAACCAGATGAAGAATGCTGCTCCTTGCTCGTAAGCGTACTGCATTCCTTCAGCAATCGCTCCAGTCCACCACAGGTTTCCATCTCCTTGCAGCACTTCAACTTCTGGATAGTGCGATCGAACAGCTTCTCCCGTTCCATCGGTTGAGCCATCATCTATCACCAATACTTGAAACTGTTGAAGCGCCTCGACTTGCTTGAGATTTTCCAGACACCGCAAGGTGATTAACTTCCTGTTGTGAACTGGAATGATAATGTAAGTAGTTTTTCCCATCGTATAAATTACATTGTAGTGTTTCCAAATTTGGTGAGGTAAAGAGGTGTGGAGGCGTTGACCCCAGCCTGGAAAAGACTATACCTAACTGCTTGGATGGAGCGATCGAAC
>DATNQR010000376.1:0-5094 GCA_036703905.1 Thermosynechococcaceae cyanobacterium | reverse complement strand
GGGTGAAGATTGCTCCGGCAAACTGTTGGGCAAACATCAGCCCTAAGTATGCCAGCAACAAGATTCATGACCATGCCAACTGTCTCTTGAGCGGAGTTTTTTATATTAAAACCCCGAAGGACTGCGGCAACATTATGTTCTATGATCCGCGCAGTGCCAAAACTTTTTATAAGCCATCAGTCACTAATTTCACTGCCTATACTGCCGACGCGATCGCCCATGCTGCGGAGGCTGGAATTTTGCTAATCTTCCCAAGTTGGCTGAAGCACGGCGTGGAGCCAAATTTGAGCGAGGATGATCGGGTGAGCATCAGTTTCAACTATGTGTTTCGCTAGGACAACATCTGCCGGGGCTACTCACGATGCTGTTTGGTATCAGTGGAGTCTGGGGATTCCCTACATTTCTCTACTGTTGTGGACGCTCTCCTGCACAATTCCAGGATTGAATGTGCTGCTGTACTTTAGGTAAGTAAGGATAGAAGTCTCCCTTAAACTGAGGCTAGAGCAAAGGTAAAGATGTCTGACTTAAGTATGCTCAATGGCAGTGTTGCAGCTTTTGGATGCACTATCACAACCGTTCTGGTGATTTGGTGCATCGTTTCCCTTCAACTTGGCAACTGGTACGTGCCCGTGAGTTGGCTATTAGTTGGACTGAGTATCTGTGCTGTTGCTGGACTTGCAGTAAGCGCTGGATGGCTCGCAGCGATAAGTTTTGCAGTTACATACATCCTACTATCCGTAGTTCCGCCCTTCGTAGGCTTTCACATTGGTACGGAGGCACTGGCTGCTTTAATGGTTAGCTCACTCATAATCACCGTTGAAGTTGCTAGTCTTATCGCTGTTGAATTTTTACGCAGGTAAAGCGGGTATTGAGGATAGCTAGAATAGTCATCAAGTCTAGGCAGCTGATCTCATGAATATCTTGCTTTCCTCCACTCCAGCGTTCAATCTCCACGTCTTGCTGGAGCAAACCGAGACTGGACAAACCATTGCTTCGATCGCTGAGCTAGCAGACTGTCGCGTGGAAGCTGGCACTCGAAAAGAAGCACTGGCAGCGATCCAAGCATTAGTCAGCGATCGACTGAGCAACGTTGAAGTTCTGCCTCTGGAGATCTCCTCTACTCCACCTGTCCAGAAAAATCCGTGGACAGAGTTTATTGGAATGTTTGAGGGAGATGCCGAGTTTGCAGAGATAGCATCCCAGTGGCGGACAGAACGCGAACCCAACGCGGGCGATGAGGCATGAGCCGATGGATTTTAGACACGGACCACGTGTCGCTACTTCTAGAAGGGCATCCACAGATCAGCCGTCGAGTCGCTGAAGTGGGGGCAGAGGTTGCTATTACGATCGTGACGGTGCAGGAGCTTTTCAATGGGTGGGTAGTATTGATCAATAATGCCAACACAATGGAAGATCTGATACGGCTATATGGCAAGCTGGAGCGGACGATCGCGCTTTGTAAAAATGTGACCGTGGCAGGGTTTGATCAAGCAGCAGGCGATCGTTATCAGCATCTAATGCAAACACCGTCGCTATCAAAAAAACGATTGCAGAAAGATATGCGAATTGCTGCGATCGCGCTGACAACTGGGGCAACTCTTGTCACCCGCAACTATCGAGATTTCTCTCAAGTTCCAGGGCTGCTGTTAGAGGACTGGACTTAGTAGCAAGAAACTAGCTATATAAATTGATGAACTAATGTTTAAGTGCCATGTTTGTAGCTTGGAAGAATCGCCCAGGGAATTGCTGCATGAATTTTTTCAGATTGATGGGAAGTTTTGTCTAGTTGAAAAAGTTCCAGCGATCGTTTGTTCTCGCTGTGGTGAAGAAGCCTTTGATCGAGAAACCACTGAGCCGAGTTCGAGGAATGCTGCTCCATGCAGCGGAACCGATTAAATCAATCCCTGTAGATATGTTTTCCTGTCAGCCTGAACTGAAGGCTTCTTAAGGGTTGCAAAGAGCCTCAATTGACGAGAGAGGAATTGGGTTAATCTAAACAATGAGAGTTAGCCAACAAATGCCAGAAAGAAATGAGTAACGATCTCAGCTATTTTCCTTGTGCGCCATCAAGGTTCGGGATATCGATAAAGCCTTGGTCATGCTGTCCAAAGGCGATCGAGGAAGCAAGTCATGATCGTGCTAACCGAGGCACAAGCAAATGTCCTACGGACAGGCTACGCTAACGTCCTCGACCGCTTGCTAACCCACATCCTGCTCAGCGAAACTTATCAACTGTCTGACGTAGAAGACGCGCTGATTTGGCTAGCTCCCGAAAACCGCCAAATCCTTTGTCCCTTCGATTCCCTCTGGGCTAGAAATTTGGCTCAGGAAATCGCGCGAGAGTTGAATTCGCAAAGATAGCAACGCAGGGGCAGGCAGAGCGCGAAACCAATGCGGGCGATCGCGCTACCTAAAATCGAGTTTCATACTCCACCACGCCGCGATTGTCGCCAGAGAAATCGCTAGAGCCACGCAGAATAAATTGCTCACTCAAGCGGTAGCGCAAGCCAAACTGAGTCGGCTGACCCGAACCAATAATGTTCACCGCCGAGAGAGAAAGCGTGGGAGACAAATCGATCGCCCCTTCCACCCCCAGCCCCAGAGAAGAAGCCGTTCTGCGATTGTTGCGCTCGTTCTCAGAGCGGCTGTTGTCTCGGATCAAAGTGGGATAGAGACGAAACTCGCTTAGACCCAGCACATTGCCGATCGTCGTTTGGACATTGGTGAGGAGAGCCGATCCCGCCAGGTTCGCCAAACCCAAAGCGCCACTGTTCTGACCAAAGGTATTGATGAAGCTGCCGCCAATCAGAGCCAGCAGTTCTGATTCACTGCGGCCGGGGCGACTGGTCAGGGCCAGGTTTTGGAACAGTTCGCTGGCGCGGCCCTGCACATCCGCCTGAATCCGAACCGTCTGTACCCCACCGATCGTTGCAGAAGGGGGCGGCGTATCCAGCACTTCCGAGGGCAGGATAGTTGTGGCCTGGCGATAGTTGGTCGATTCCGGCACAGCAGCGATTAGGCGCACGTTCAGCACTGGGTCAATGCCCTGATTCGGCAGGAAGGTCGCAGTTTGGGGATAGCCCCGCACCAAATTAAACTGCGTCGTGAATAAGTTCACCTGCCCCGCAGTCAGGCGAATTGTGCCTTCGGGGTTAGGTTCGCTCAGAGTGCCATTGATAGTGAGGTTGCCCACCGCCACAAAATTGATGATCGGCTGCCGCACTACCCGCACTCGATCGCCGAGTTGAATTTGCAGGTTAGCGAACTCCACATTAGAGCCGGAATCGGTGGGGCGAGTGGGGGGCACACCAGGCGCACCAGCAGCCGGGGGTGCAGCATCAGCTTCTGGCGCGTCCGTAAGCTGCACCTGCCCATCGGCTAACTGAATTACGCCGCCAATCACGGGGTTCAGGGCAGTTCCCGTCACGTCCACCGTGCCGTTGACTCCGCCGGTGTAGAGGCCCTTCAAGGTCAGGTTGAGTTTATTTAAAGCGACTCGGAGGGGATTGGCTGCATCAGCATCATTGGGCCCCAAACGCGAGGACAGAGGGATCACGCCGGCCGCCTGTACCTGTCCCTGCTGATTGCCGTATTGCCCCTGAATACTCTGCACCCGCAGCCGATCGCGATCGAACAAAATCGATCCCGTTACGCCCGTCAGCGGTTCCGGCAGAGCCGTAGCCCGCAGGGTGGCGTTCTGAACCTCGGCAGTGCCCGTGGCGATCGGCTGATCCAGTGTGCCTCGGACTTGCACCTGGACTCGCCCTTTACCGTCCACCCAGGCCACTTGATTGTTAAGCAAGTTCAGGAACGCCAGGCCTTCGTCCGCTACATTGATGTCGAGGCGAAGTTCCTGACTGTCGGGGAGAACGGCGGCAAAAGGAAGCGTCTGGGGAATGCTGCCCGCGATCGTCAACGGCTGGTTGCCCTGCACCAACAGAGCGCTGTCGAAGTTGAGGCGAGCGCTTTCGTAGCGGAAACTTCCCTGGGCCTGCTGAATGCTGTTTCCGTTGAGTACGCCCTGGTTGAGTTGCACCACGCCCACCGCCTGAGGGTTGAGCAAAGTACCCGTCAGAGTAGCGGTGGCGTTGAGCTTGCCTTCGATGTCGATCGGCAAGGGAGTTAGGGTAGCGAGGGATTCGATCGGCACGTTCTCCACTCGCAACTGCCCGGATTGCTGCTGAGCGCTGAGTTGTCCCGTGAAGGCAACAAAGGCATCCCCTGACTGGAACCGCGCGGGCAATAAACTTAGAACCCCATTCTCAAAGCTGCCATCCACAATCACCTGCTGGGCAGAAAATGGCTCTCCCCATTTCCAATCCTGTCCCTGAAGATTGAAGCGGGCGTTGAAACCTGCTTGCAGCGAACCCTCAAAAGTAACAGTGGTATCGAAGCGACCATCCAGTTCGTCCAGCCCAGGCAAGGGCGATTCTTGACGCTGAGCTTCAAGCTGCGATCGACGGGCCTTGATCTCCGACAGGCGGCGCAACTGATCCAAAATAGAGGTATTGCCTAGGGCGATCGGACTAGTGTCTAGATCCAGGGCATCGCCATAGACGGGCGGCCTGGCTCCCCGCGACAGATCGGCCAGCTCAAAGAATTGCAGGATATCCAGCACATCTCGTAGCCGTCCCTGCCTCACCTCAACTCGACCTGTCGCCTGGGAATTGGCAGCAAGGGCTGTGCTGGCGTTGATCCGCAGCACCGTTTCGCCTCGGCGCAGTTCGGCATTGCTGAGGGTTGCCACGCCGTTGTTCAAAACGACGTTGCCACCAAACTGATCCGCCCGATAGCCGCTAAAGGAAGGATTGGCGATCGCCAGTTGCCCATTCACATTTAACTGTCCGGGGGTGGCGAGTTGGCGGGCGTTCAGCGTCACGCGCCCCGTCACTTCTCCGCCTACGGGCAGGGCCGCGACTGAACCCAGCAGCGAAAGCGGCACACGCTGAGCGTCGATCGTCAGCAAGTCGCCTTGCGTTGTGCCCCTGGCGATCGTGTTGCCCTGGCGCACATCAAAGGCAGTGGGGAGATACTCCGAGTTCAGGGTCAGGGCGATCTGGTCTTGGGGGCCGCGCACGTTCAGATCCACACCTT
>DATNQR010000375.1:0-6812 GCA_036703905.1 Thermosynechococcaceae cyanobacterium | reverse complement strand
TTAGCGTCCCGATACTGCCGCAAGTTCAGAGACTTCACCTTCACCTGAGCGGCGGAATTGTCGTAGAGGTAGAACTCGTATCCGCCCTGATAGGCCCCTAAAAAGCAGCGAAACTGGACTAAAGAGCGTCGATCGCCCACTGGGAAAACTTCCGAATACTGCGCCGCCTCGGCTTGGTTGCTCTCCTGACACACCCCTAATCTGCTGCGGTTGCGATCGAAGTAGCTGAGAATGTCTCGTTTACTAGCGGCTTCTCCAGAGGCAGGGGAATCAGTCGTTAGAAAGCGCAGGATCTTTTCCTCGTAGCGCTTGCCGTTGGGAAGCGTCACCCGGAGGACTGGGGTGGATTGAGCTGAGGGAATTTGTAGAGTGTAGCGGTAGCCTCGATTTCTGAACTCGTAGGAGTCCGGCTTTCGTGGGTTGTAGTCCATCGCCGCTAGCGTGAGTGTGCCCCCTTGCTTATCGAAACTGCGGTAGTAGCGAGGTTGGTCGGGGTTGTTGCGATCGCTGCAAACATAAACTCGATAGTTCGCAGTCTCTGCGTAGACCAGGGTTCCGCCCGTGCGAAAAGTTGAGGAACAAGTTACGTCTCCCTCGATTTCGCTGAGCTTGCCGATCGATAAACTCTGAGCAGCAACGGGCGATACGGTTAGAGAACCCACCAGAAGCGCGAGGGCTGAGGCCAGAAGCGGTGGAAACAAAGACGGGGAAAGCATCATCATTAGCTGGCGCAGTAGGTAGGAATGACTAGGAGCCATATTATTGTCTCCTCTAACTACCGCCGCTCGGCTAACTTTCCGGGGGAACGGGCCGATTGCTCCTGCGATCGCCACAGACGCAAGCCATCACTGCTGCCACTCACCAACGCCTGTCCCTCTTGGGCAAAGCCAATCAGCAGTCCGCTATACCAGGAACCTCGAAGACTGCCGAACACCTGCCAGGTTTTCGATCGCCAGAGATAGATTGTGCCTCCAGCAGCCGTGGCAAAAGTCTGACCATCCGGCGCAAAGGCTAGAGACAGCGTCCCAGAGGGCAGCGTCCGAACCAGTTGCCCAGTTGGTAGCCACAGCTTGATGCGGCTACTGCCCGTGACGAGGGTTTGTCCATCAGGGGTGAAGCGCAGGGCTGTGAGATCGCCTGAATTAAGGGTTTTCCCAGGTTTCTGCGTCGCTAGATCCCAAACCTGAGTTGCGGTGCTGCCTCCGGCCAGCAGCGTCCCATCAGGACTGAAAGCGATCACGTTCACCGCTTTGGAGCCAAGCGTTCCGCGAAGCTGCTGTGTGGCCACATCCCAAAGCTGAATTCCGCCGCGGCTCGTTCGGCCATCTGTCCAATGCAGCATACGGCTACCGGCGGCCAAAGTTGTAGCATCGGGGCTGAAGGCTAGTGTAGAAACTCGATCGGTGTCGAGGGTGGTCAAAAGCTTGCCTCCGAGCAAATCCCACAGCTTAACGGTTCCATCCAGGCTGGCGCTGGCTATGATCGTGCCGTTGGGACTAATGGCCAAAGCGCTGATCCAGTCCTTGTGACCCTGAAGCGATCGCAGCCGCTTACCTGTCTGCCCATCCCAAACCTCAATCCGATCGCGGGACGCAGTAACAAACGTCTGTCCCGATGGATTTACAGCCAAAGCATTAATTTTGTGGTTAGACAACCTAACCGGCTGGGAATAGCAAATCGGGGTGGCTTCCTGGTTCCAGCACACGCTTTCGGGCGGACGGGCGGCTACTGAGTCTTGCAGAGAAGTGTAGGTTCCTACGATCGCGGCAGCGACGATCGCCAGAGCCAGACTAAACAGCATCCAGAACCGTTTTTGCAGCACTACAAACCTACCTGAATGATGGAGATTGACCTTATCCCTCTCAGTGTTAGCATTGAACAGATTTCTTAATCAAGAAGTGTGAACCTAATTTGACAAAGGGCGTATTATTTCTGGGTAAGCTTATGAAGAAACTCGGAGTGCTGGGATTTCTGACGGCCTTGCCCCTAGCGGTTTATTTAAGCACCCTCCTGACGATCGTTGGTCTGGACAAGTTTCACTTTGTCCTGGCAAGCAGTCGCAAATTCGCCACCTTTCCTGATTTAGAAAGTCAACTAGGCATTGGTCTTAGCTACATTGCTCTGGGAGTTATTTACCTAGTCTGGTTCTTCAGGGCTACGCCGCCCGCGTTCTCCCGGTTCCGTGAGCCGCTCAAAATTGCTGCCCTTTTTCTGGTCATTGCCTACGCTTCCTATCCCTTGGGTTCAGATGTCTATTTGTATCTGCACTCCGGGCTGATGAACCTGGCGGACACGAATCCTTTTCTGGTGCGGGCCGCCGCGGCCAACACGGTGCTGCTGCCGTTTGTGGATTGGGGACAAACCTCTACCTACGGCCCCGTCTCCCAACTGTGCTTCACGATCGCGGCTACCACTGTGCAAATCAGCCCGATCGTTGCAGTCTATGTATTCAAGGCGATTTGTCTGGGCTTGCACGTGCTTAATGGTTTCCTGGTTTGGCACATTGTTCCCTCACAAAAATATGTGCCTTCAGAAAGCCATTTCCCTTTCGATCGCAGCAAATTGACCCTGGCTTACCTGCTGAATCCTCTACTGTTGATGGAGCAGGTGGGTTCTGCCCATGTGGATGTTCTGGTGTCTACGAGCGTTTTGGTGCTGGCGGGTTGCCTGCTGAAGCAGCACTATCGATCGGTGATGGTTCCCCTATGGCTGGGCTTTCTGTCCAAAACTATCCCAATTATCTGGATACCTCTGGTGGGGTTGTTTCTACTCAAGCAGCGCCAGTGGACAGCGATCGCCATCAGTCTGGGTTTTTCAGCAGGGCTGGGGGGTTTGCTGTGGGTGACGGTGTTGCCTGGCTGGGAAGCCTGGGGCAGTCTGGTGAATCCTGGCGTAACGGGGCAATACATGGCTTCGATCGTGGCCCTAGCACGATCGTCAATGGACTGGTTTCGGCTTTTCTTCCCGGCGGCTCTGTCGCTGCAAGAGGAGCGCTTTTTGTTGGTTAAGCTAACTCAGTACTTGCTGGTTGGCTTTGCCGCTTTCTATGCTTGGACAGCGCTACGTGCTCTGCGCCGATCGCCCTACTCTGCAACTCACCTGCTGGAAGATATTGGCTGGGTGACGCTGGTGCTGTTGTTGTTTGCCACTTCCTGGTTGATGCCTTGGTATGCGTCAATTTTGCTGTCTGTGGCGATCGTGATTCCTCGCTCGGAATTGTTTGGTGTGGCGACGATGATGTTTAGCCTTTCCAGCAGTGCCCAGTATGTATTTCAGGGACACCAGAGTTTGCGGAGCTTAGTGACGATCGCTTTGCCTGGTCTGGCGATGCTAGTGGGAGGAGTTCTGCTAGCGCCGCGCTCTTCAAGATCCTCTGAGAATTCCTCTCGCAGCATTCAGTATCGATCGGAGCAATCCTAATCAGCAGGTTGACTCGGTAGAGGTACAGCGATTTTGACCCATTGGAATCTTTCCCCATGAATCTAAGCGCTGGACACTAGCACCCTCAGTCGCCTAGCAGGTCAAGGATCGCCTGCACTAATTTCTCAGGTTCCACGGGCTTGGTCAGGTGCATCTGAAACCCGGCTCGAATTGCTTTCTGCTGATCCACTTCTGCGGCATAAGCGGTGAGGGCGATCGCCGGAACCGTTCCGCCCTGCTCAGGAGGACGCGATCGGATTTGCTCCATCATCATGTAGCCATCCAGTTCCGCCATGCCCACATCACTCACCAGGACTTTAGGAACGTATAGATCCAGCACTTGCAATGCCTCCAAGCCAGAAGCAACGGACATTACCCTAGCGCCACTTTGCTCTAGCAAAAAAGCTTGAAATTCGCGAGTATCCGTATCGTCGTCCACCACTAGAACCGTCAGGTTGGCTAAGGGATAGTCCGCCCTATTTACTTCAGCCTCGGATGGCTCAGGGATAGCCGACTTAAACTGCTGAAGCACGGGCAACTGCACCGTAAAAGTTGCGCCTTGGTTCTCGCCCTCACTTTCTGCCCAGACTGTACCTCCGTGCATTTCCACAATTTGACGGACGATCGCCAGCCCCAGCCCCAACCCGCCAAATTTGCGAGTGGTTGAGCCGTCTTCCTGCCGAAAATACTCAAACACATGGGGCAGAAATTGCGGTTGAATGCCCTTTCCAGTGTCGATTACCCGAATTTGAGCCGATCGATCCAGTTGTCGCAGTTCAACCGTCACTTGTCCACTGTTGGGGGTGAATTTGACGGCATTGGTGAGCAAGTTCCAGACCACTTGCTGCAACCGACCTGCATCGCCGGAGATCGAAGCGCCTTCCGCATCAAGGTCAAGCACAATCTGGATATTCTTTGCTTCTGCTGCCAACCGAACGGTTTCGATCGCTGCCGTAATCACAAAGGTCAAGCTGACAGGAGCTACTGTTAAGCTCAACTTGCCTTGCATAATGCGAGAGATGTCAAGTAGATCTTCAATCAGTTGCGTCTGCAATTTGGCGTTGCGCTCGATCGTGGCTAATGCTTCACGCTGATGAGTCTCATCCAACTTGCCGGTTTGTAACAAACGTGTCCAGCCCAAGATTGGGTTAAGGGGCGATCGCAATTCATGCGATAACACTGCCAAGAATTCATCTTTGATGCGATTGGCGCGATCGGCTTCTGCTCGTGCCGCCTGCTCACGCGCCAGGAGGTTTTCTCGTTCCGTTGCCGTCTGCCGTTGCTCAATCAGGTCTGCTGCTTGGCGAACGAGCAGATCTAGAAACCGCAACTCGCGCTCACTGGGTCTGTGGTGTTCGCGCCAATGGGTTGAAACCATGCCGATGATTTTGCCTGCACGGGTGATCAGCGGGGTGGACTGTCCAGAGAAGTACCCTGCCTCCACGTGCATTCGCAGAGTGCCGTAGGGGTCTTCGCTCTTTGGCACATCGAAGCCAACGAAGGCGCGATCGCGATTCCTCAATGCAATGCCGCAAGAGGTGTTAGATCGAGCGCTCATGCGGTAGAAATGCTCAGTCATATTTTGCTCAAAGCCTTGGTTGGCAAGCAGCACCAGCTCTTGCGTCGCTTCGTCAAAAATTTGTACCGTTCCAGCATTTGCCTGGGTCAGATCGATCGCGGTAGACAGAATAGCCTGGTACAGCGTTTGAATATCATCTTCGATCACAAGCCGCACTCCCAGTTCGCGCAGTCGCTGGGTATCTTGAAGGTCTGCCGCGACAACCGCTTCGGCACGGGCGCGCTCGACTGCCGCCCAAGTGCGCTCGGCGACTTCTTCCGCCAGCGATATCTCATCCGGTGTCCAAACTCGCGCCTCGCTTGTGTGAATAGCCAGCCCCGCGACGAACTTGCCCTCCTTGACCAGGGGGACGCTGATATGAGCACCAATTTCGATCGCAGCGTAGGCTGATTGTTGCTCCGGTGATAGGTCGAGATCGGCTGGCACATCGGACACGGCCACGGTGTGACCGGCGCGGAAGGCAGCGAGCAGCTTCGAGCCAAACGAATCAATTGGGTAGCGTCCAGTGAGTCTTGTGGCTCCATTCACGTAATCGCGCTCGACCACGTAGTCAGCGTTGTGCACCTCAAAGTAAGCCACACGGTTCGCACCGAGATATTCGCCTAGCACACGGCTTGCCATTGCCTGTATCTCTAGCGGGTCAATAAGTGTCCGAAGCGCGTCAGTCAGAGAGACACGAAAAGCATTGGCTTCAGCGGTTCGCCGCGCCATTTCTTCTGCTTGTTTGCGATCGCTAATGTCTTTGAAGACGAGCGCCACTTTTCGATCTTCTGGCTCCCCTGTGCGGCAGGCATATACATCAAACCAGCGATTGAGGGTTTCGGAGCTATTTTCAAACCGAATCGCTTCACCCGTCAGCGCCACTCGACCATAAGTTTCAATCCAGTGATCTTCCAGATTGAACTGACGCGCTGTTTTACCGATCGCGTCTTGCAGTCCTGTTTGTTGCGCAAAGATGGGGTTGACTTCTAGAAAGCGGTAGTCGATCGGCGTGTCGTGAGCATCCAGCAAGACTTCAACCACACAAAAGCCTTCATCGATCGACTCAAACAGCGTTCGATAGCGTGCCTCGGATTGACGCAAGGCGGCGGCAGTCTGAATCTGCTCGGTGACATTGTTGAGATAAACGACGATGCCACTTGCGGCGGGATAAGTGCGAACTTCATACCAGCGATCATGGTCGGCGTAGAACCCGGTCAATGTTCCCGGCACGCGATCGTCCATCGCCTTCCGGTAGACAGTTTCAAATTCGCTGCCCGTTACGCCTGGATATTCTTGCCAAAAATTCTTGCCAATCAGGTCGCGTCGATCGAGCAACGCCTCGCCAGATTGATTCATGTAAGTAAATCGCCAGTTTTCATCAAGGGCAAAAAATGCCTCAGCAATACTTTCCAGAATGTTTCGAGTCTTCTCCTCGCTTTCCCGCAGGACAGCTTCCGCTTGCATTTTCTCGGTGACGTCTCTGAAGTAGACAGTGATGCCGGCGGCGGCAGGATAGGCGTAGGCTTCATACCAACAGTTGTGGTCGGGATAGAACGAGATAAACGAAGAAGCGACCTGCTCGCTGGCGGTTTGGCGATAGGCTCGCTCGAATTCCGTGCCGACAGCGCCCGGATATTCTTCCCAGAGCACCTTGTCCAGCAGATCGCCTGGAGCCCGATCGAGGATGCGTTCTGCCTGCGAATTCACATAGGTAAAACTCCAATCTTGGTCGAGCGCGAAGAATCCATCGGTAATGCTCTCCAAAATATTGCGGATCTGTTCTTCGCTTTCCTGCAAGGCTACTTCTACTCGTTTGCGATCGCTGACATCG
>DATNQR010000374.1:0-5079 GCA_036703905.1 Thermosynechococcaceae cyanobacterium | reverse complement strand
TCGGGACAACCTAGCGTTTCTGACACCAATGCGAATATAAAATTCGAGGTGCTCACCCCGGATCGGGATATGGCCGAGAATATTGCGGATCAGGTCGCAATAAAGTTTTTCCTCGATTTTGCGGGCATGATCTATATCTGTGACGCGGAGGTACTGTACGGGCACAGTTTCTGTGGACCAGATGGCTGTTGAATCGAGACGACGCAAACCTAAATGGCCGGGTCATGACCCCGGCTTTTTGTTGGTCGTCACTCAAGACATTGGTCGATTTATCGGTTGCCTTTTTCATACCCCCCCAGTTTTATGACTTCCTCAAACCCTTCACCTTCATCGCTTTAAACTCATGATTTTGTCCAACATTCTGCCTCCTTTCAGTGGGGGAATCACCGTCATGGCTCCGATACCATTCCTGGCGACCGTTGTTGCTGAGGATTCACCCATTATTCTGTCTGGCGTCTTGCTGACGCTGGTGGTGATTTATCTGGCCAGCAAGTTCGGCGCAGAGGTCGCTAGGCGATTGGATTTTCCGCCCGTCCTGGGGGAACTGGTCGCCGGTGTGATTGTCGGCGTTTCGGCGTTGCACCTGGTGATTTTTCCCGAAGGGGGGCTATCTGCCTCTGATTCGGTGATTATGACGGCGCTGCAAGGATTGAATCAATTGACACCAGATGCGCTGAGCCGGATCTTTGAGTCGCAAAGTGAAGTGATTTCGGTTCTGGCTGAAATCGGCGTGATTATTTTGCTGTTTGAAATTGGACTGGAATCCGATCTGCGGCAACTGAAGGAAGTGGGAATTCAAGCCATGGTTGTCGCTTGTGTCGGAGTCGCGGCACCTTTTGCAGCGGGTACGGCAGGGCTAATGATGCTCTTTCATGTCGCCGCAATTCCAGCGATTTTTGCGGGGGCCGCGTTAACGGCAACGAGTATCGGCATTACCTCTAAAGTGTTGTCAGAGTTAGGTCAACTCAAATCCAAAGAAGGGCAAATCATTGTTGGCGCGGCGGTGATTGATGATGTTCTCGGCATTATTGTCCTGGCTGTCGTCGCTAGCTTAGCTAAAACTGGTGAGATTGATGTCGCGAATGTCATTTACTTGATTGTTAGCGCTACGGCATTTTTGATTGGATCAATTTTGTTGGGCGGTATCTTTAACAAAAGTTTTGTGGCGATCGTGGATCGGCTCAAAACTCGTGGAAATATTGTTACTCCGGCATTCGTCTTCGCTTTCTTTATGGCATTTTTAGGCAACGCCATTCATCTCGAAGCGATTTTGGGTGCCTTTGCAGCGGGTTTGGTGCTCGATGAAACCGATGCTCGGAACGAGTTAGATGAATTAATCAAACCGATCGCCGATTTACTGGTACCCATCTTCTTTGTGACGGTGGGAGCGCGTGCCGACCTCGGTGTTTTGAACCCGACGGTACCGGAGAATCGGGCGGGACTATTGATTGCTGTCTTTTTAATGGGGGTGGCGATCGTTGGCAAACTAGTGACGGGCTGGGCAGTGTTTGGACTACCCGGAATCAATCGACTCGCGATCGGGGTTGGGATGATCCCTCGAGGTGAGGTGGGTCTAGTGTTTGCTGGCATCGGCTCCGCTAGCGGCATTTTGGATAAGCCGCTGGAGGTGTCGATTATTATCATGGTGATCTTGACAACTTTTCTGGCTCCGCCTTTTTTGCGGGTTACCTTTGGTTCATCCACTAAATCCATCCCAGAACTTATCACTCCTGTAGAAGCAGCGAGTGATTAACGATTTTGCAACGTTACATCTGCTCACGAAACGGATGATTGCGGTACGAGGTTGGGTAAATGCCGATGACCTCGTACTTATAGCGTTTCCTAATTCAGCGAGGTACGCCTACGGAACCTACCCCCTGCCCCCTCCCTACCAGGGAAGGGGAAAAACTCTAGCTCCCTCTCCGCTTCGGGGAGGGTTGGGGAAGGGTCGAGTGTACCGCACCGGATTGAGAACCGCTATATTTGACTCTAGATACCGGCAGTGTATCTGTCGGTTACGTCCTCACCAATAGCTCAGGCGGCACAACGGCAGAGTTGAGCCGATGCAATATCTTCAACTCTAACCGACAAACTTGCTTCATTCGGCTCCAACGCAGTGTTGGGATGCGTGTAGTATGTTCAGGATATTTAGGAAATGCCGTGAAGCTTGAGCATCTTAAGAATCTCTTTCCTTTTATTTTCAGCACGAACTTGATCCAAAACCAATTCCTTGAGAACGGAAATGTAATGAGGTCTGCACAGGATTACGTCCTCATCCTGATCCGTCAGCCAAGCCTCTTCATCCCATGCCCAAGCTCTTACCTCATCGATTGTTGGATTGAGATTATTAGATTTTCTTTCAACTTCACCCTGCCATCTTCGGGTTAATTCACCTTTGCCTATCAACACTGAACCTTCATGTAGGTAGGACTGGCATCCAACTTCTAAAGCAGGTTCTAGAACACGATCAAGAAATACAACCTGAATTAAAGACCTAGATTTTGACCAACATCAAATCACGGTTCGTAACGCTAAAGGCATGAACGATCGGGTCACGATGCTTCCAGAGTGTCTAATTCCCGACCTCAAAACCCATCTCCAACAGGCAAAAACACTGCACCAGCAGGATTTAGATCAGGGATTCGGTTCTGTTTGACTACCGTTTGCCCTTGCACGCAAATATCCCCATGTCGATCGGCTGTGGATTTGGCAATGGATCTTTCCGTCTAGTCGTCGGATTCAAGATCCAGATACTGCGATTTGGCAGCGCTATCACCTGCATGAAAGTGGACTTCAGAAAGCTCTCAAGCAAGCAGTTCGGGCTTCAAAAATAACTAAGCGAATTGGCTGTCATACTTTCCGCCATTCCTTTGCCACTCACCTGCTGCAAAATGGCTATGACATCCGCACAGTGCAAGAACTACTGGGGCATAAGATGTCAAAACTACGATGATTTACACTCATGTCCTGAACCGGGGTGGTCGGGGTGTCATCAGTCCCCTGGATGTTTAGGCCCAATCGTGGACGATCAATACCTCCCCTCCCAACTCCATAGCAAGGCTAACGTAGAAATTGATCGCGCTGGTCTATGAGCAGGTTGTAAGATGGGTTTGCCCCTAGCTGCTTCGACTTGCTGCCTGCTCAATCTGACGCACCACGGTCAGGGCTGAATAGCTCACGCCTGCGGTTCCCTCACCGGGATGGGTGGAGTCGCCCACCAGCCACAACTGCTGAATTGGAGTGCGATTGGCAAAGCCGAAGGGCCCAAAAGTGGGAACTCGTTGCCCAATACCGCCCACTACCCCCCGATCGCGCCCCGTGTACCGCGCAAATGTCCGAGGAGTCGCTGCTTCCTGATACAGCAGAGTCTGACTGTTCAGCGTGAAGAACTCAGACAGTCGGGCGATCGCCTGTTCTGTATATTCTTGCTTCAGGTCAGAGTAGGCGCGATCGTCCTGTCCTTCTCCCCACCAAAGCTGCGGGTCAGTAAACGACGACGCAATCACTGTCGCTTTGCCCAATGGGGCCCGACCATCACCCGGATGGCTAACCGAGACGAACAGCGAGTTGTTTTCGCTGATCGGCCCGTCGTAGTCGTAGAGAAATTGCAGATGGGGCGGACATCCTGACGGGATTGCGCTTTGATCTACGCCCAAGTAAATCACAAACGCGCCAGAGGCAGGCGGCAGCTTCTCTACGCGGCGCTGGTAGCCAGCAGGGGCCCGATCGTCCAGCAGCTGCATCAGGTTTTGCACCGTCACGTTAGCCACTACCTGATCGGTAGGTTCTGTCCAGACGGCTCCGGTCTTCTGGTTGCGGATCGAAACTCCGACCACACGGCCCGCTTCAGTATAGATTTGCTCAATTGTGTGGCGCATCTTCAGTTGCCCGCCGTCCCGTTCCAGCGCCGAGACCAAGCGATCGCTCAACACTTGCATACTGCCGTGCAGATGGTAGAGTCCTTGCGGTGCTTGCGATACACCCAACGCAGTCGCGGCGTAGAGTAAGGCAGTTTCTTCTGCGTCCACCTGGGAATAGAGCTTTAGCTGCAAGTCGAGAAAGGTTCGCAGGCGGCGATCGTGGCTCAGGCCGTAGCCCCGTAGCGCATCGCCTACAGTGGAAAAAGTGTGGGGCACAGTTAGCAGCGTATCGGGACGCAGTGCCTTTGTCAGTTGCCACAGATCCCAAGCACTGCGCGGCGGCAGCACCGGATCGCGGGACTGAAACGCCCAGCTACGACGGAACAAATCCGAGAGCATCTGCCAGAACGGTTCACTGCCGGGAAACTGGCGCTGACGTTCTGCTTGCCATTTCTCCGGGTCGCGCCAGACGTTGACGGGTTCTTGTTCTCCAGGCAAATAGACCGCGCAGGCAGGATCGCAAAACGTGGCTTCCGGCAGATCGATTTCCAGTTCCGAGAAGATGCGGTGATGGATGCCACCAAGTTCCAGTCCCGCCACTTGAGTTGCGCCCACATCGAAGGTGAAACCCTGCCGCTTGAAGGTGGAAGCGCAGCCGCCAGGGACGATCGCTTGATCGAAAACCTGCACCGAGTAGCCCCGATGGGCCAACAGTGCCCCAGCCGTTAGCCCTCCAATGCCCGCTCCAATCACGACCACGCGAGAGACACTGCGATCGTTCTCCTGAGTTGCTGCCCTACGCTTCACAGAACTCGCCTTTACATTGCTTAATACTCTTCTAATATACCCTTCCGGGCGCGGGTGATTCAACTAAACCGGATCGGGGTCATTTCCTAGTTCCTGGGGTCGCACCCAATTCAACGGCCTCAGAACAGCGCGTCAAGCTTTGGGCACGTCAAGTTTTGGGATAGGTCACTAAGATAGGTAAAGAGTTGCCAAAGGTATTCATGACCTCGACCTTGCTTCAGTCCCCCGCATCGCCGCTTCTGAACGCTCCCACAGTGCGTCGTTTGGCCAATGGTCTGACGATCGTTGCCGAACAGATGCCGATCGAAGCCGTCAGCCTCAACCTCTGGCTGAATGTGGGTTCTGCCCTGGAGTCAGACGACATTAACGGCATGGCTCACTTTTTGGAACACATGATCTTTAAGGGAACGGC
>DATNQR010000373.1:0-6837 GCA_036703905.1 Thermosynechococcaceae cyanobacterium | reverse complement strand
TACACAATTCCTGTGAATATCCTGGTTACGCCGTTCATCTCTGTCCTCAGTTTGGGCGGCATGGCTAGTGCTTTAGCGGCGCTGCTCTGGTCGCCTGCGGGGAGCGCTCTGGCCTGGTTGTTGAAGTATCCAACCCTGGCGCTGCTGGCGATCGTGGACACCGCCACTCAACTTCCCGGCAACGGCTACGCGATTGGGACACTGCCCGGAGCGATCGCGATCGTTCTCTACGCTCTAATTGCCCTGGTTTGGCTGCAATCCTGGTGGCGTAAGCGCTGGTGGGTTGCACTGCTGCTGGGAGTGGGACTGGTCTTCGTCCCTGCATGGCAAGCCAAAGCTAACCAATTCAGGGTATCGGTTCTCGCAACTCCAGGACAGCCTGTGCTGGTGGTGGAAGATGGCAATCGCACTGCTTTGATCAACTCTGGCGATGCTGCGACTGCCAAACTTACGCTGCTGCCGTTTCTGCAAAAAGCGGGGGTGAATGGAATTGACTGGGCCCTGTCCACCGAACCGTTGAATCCGAGCCAGGGTTGGAGTAGTTTGCGCGATCGTCTCCCTATCCAGCACCTCTACTCGGTTGCTCAGGCAGCGGAACCTACTGCCCTGCCGAATCAGCCCTTGCCGCTTGGACCTGGAAGCTCTGCTCGCTTGGGTTCCACTCAACTCAAGATCCTCAGCGCCAACCCAGCGATCGTCGAGTTCCAGATACGAGGCCAAACCTGGCTCTGGCTCGGCGCACCTACTCCTAGCCAGCAGACTGAACTGCTGAACTCTGGCAGCTTATCCCAAGTTCAGGTGCTTTGGTGGTCTGGCAAGCGACTGCGACCGGAGTTGCTGGAGGCGCTACATCCAAAAGTGGCGATCGCTGCCAACACCGTGAATCGGGAGGCGATCGACCAACTGCGCCGCCTGAAAGCCCGCCTGTACTGGACGGGTCGCGATGGCGCAATTCAGTGGACAGCTCAGGATGGCTTCAAGACAACCCTGGAAACTGACGACAACAATCCCTCTGCCTTGTAGAATTATTAGGGTTCTGAATCTTAAGTTTTGAGTTCTAAGGTGAAGAACTAACTCAAAATTCAAACTTCATCCCTGAAAACTGTATATTTTCCCCTGGAGAGGTGGCAGAGCGGTTGAATGCGCTTGACTCGAAATCAAGTTTGGGGCAACTCAACGGGGGTTCGAATCCCCCCCTCTCCGTTTTTCCTGACCGATCGATTCCAACCGCGCTTAGTTTGAGGGTTTCAGCGTCTGAATCACTCGACCCGCGGCCGTGAATGATATGCCCTGCTGAAAGCTAGTGCTGATCATGACAGTTTCGACGATCGGTTCCGTAACGGTTTGCTCGGCAACCCACTCCACAATGAAGTTTGCCCCTGCACCACCCGACGTATCCTGATCTGGAATGAAAAACTCAGTGCTGGCAAGCGGAGCCAGCCGAGAATATCCTTTTGCATATTCCTTGACTAGCTTTCCCACTGAGTCGTGGTAGCGAATCGAACGAATTAAGATAGGGGTAGTTAAGCTAGTGTTACGAATGCTAAGAGTTACAGACAGAAGGTACTGATCTCCTTTGCCTTCGTAAATGTGGGAATAGGCTGGAACATAAATAATCTGTCCCTGCACAACATTGGTAGGTTTAGAAGCCGCCGCTAGTCCTTCGCCATCTTGAGTTATTCGCTTGAGCGGCCTGACTTGAGAAGCTGGATTAGAGTCCTTGGTTCCTTCACGTTGGATGCTGTGACAAGCTGGTAGAAGCACACAAAGCAGAAAAGCCAACCCTACGAATTTCTTCATCTCTACAAGTTCATCCCGCTTGAGCAAATCGCTGCTGCTCTCTCAACTTTCACAGGCTACCTCTACACTAGGATGAATCGAACGAAAGAGAATTGGAACCCTCGCAGTGCTGCGAAGGTTTCAGAACTTTTCTGCAAAGCTGCATAATACTGGAATCTCTGCTAGAACCGCCATGCTTGTCACCGATCGACCCACAACTCAGCGCAACTGGACACCCATCATTCGATCGCTGGAGGCCATTGTTGGCAAGAATGGAGTCGTTCGACGCAAAGAAGAACTGCTGGTCTACGAATGTGATGGCCTGACCAGCTACCGCAATCGGCCCGCGATCGTCGTGCTGCCCCGCACTACCGAAGACGTAGCAGCGATCGTCGAAATTTGTCATCAGCAGCAAATTCCCTTCGTAGCACGGGGATCGGGCACAGGACTTTCGGGCGGCGCCCTGCCGACAGACGATTGCATTCTGATTGTCACTGCCCTAATGAAGCGAATTCTAGAAATTGATCTAGAGAACCAGCGTGTCGTTGTGCAGCCTGGAGTGATCAACAACTGGGTGACGCAAGCGGTGAGCGGAGCTGGGTTCTACTATGCTCCCGATCCCTCTAGCCAGATCATCTGCTCGATCGGCGGCAATGTGGCAGAAAACTCTGGTGGTGTGCATTGCCTCAAGTATGGAGTCACGACAAACCATGTGCTGGGGCTGAAGCTGGTGCTGCCAGAGGGGGCGATCGTTGATGTGGGCGGCTCAATTCCCGAAATGCCTGGCTACGACCTCACCGGACTTTTCGTTGGCTCCGAGGGAACTCTGGGCATCGCTACTGAAGTCACGCTCAAACTGTTGAAAACACCTGAATCTGTGCGTGTTCTACTGGCGGACTTCACCAGTGTTGAAGCAGCCGGCGCAGCAGTTTCGGACATCATTGGCTCCGGCATCATTCCGGGCGGTATGGAAATGATGGATAACCTCAGTATCAACGCTGTGGAAGATGTAGCCAACACGGGCTGCTATCCCCGCGATGCCGAAGCGCTGCTGCTGGTAGAGGTAGACGGGCTGGAGGTGGAAGCCGAGGCCAACAGCCAGCGAGTCGAAGCGCTGTGCTATCAGAACGGGGCCCGGAACGTCCGCGTTGCCACCGACCCGATCGAGCGACTGCTGCTGTGGAAGGGGCGCAAGGCTGCATTTGCAGCGATGGGCAAGATGAGTCCCGATTACTATGTTCAGGATGGGGTGATTCCCCGAACTCAGTTAGAAAATGTCCTGCGGGAAATTGAAAATCTGGGGCAGCAGTATGGCTACCCAGTGGCTAACGTGTTCCATGCGGGTGACGGCAACTTGCACCCGTTGATTTTGTATGACAATGCAGTTCCCGGTGCACTGGAGCAGGTGGAAGCGCTGGGGGGCGAAATCTTAAAGCTGTGTGTCCGGGTGGGAGGCAGCATTTCTGGAGAACACGGCATCGGTGCAGACAAGCGCTGCTATATGCCAGAAATGTTCACAAAAACTGATTTGGAGACCATGCAGTGGGTGCGACAGGTATTTGATCCGCAAACGATCGCCAATCCAGACAAGCTGTTTCCCACTCCCCGAACCTGCGGTGAAGCGGCTCAATCGGCCGCTCAGAGCCAATCCAAGACTTTCCAAAACGTTGATCGCTTCTAGCCGGTCAACGGCCAACCTGAAACTGGGACTGGAAGGGAACTGACGGCAGGGAGCGAGGGGAAATATGGCCAGAGATGATCGCCAGAGTCGTTGTGATGACGATCGTGTGAAAGACAACAGAGCTTTTGGTCAGAAGAGAATCAGACATGGCGACTTTCAGGAATTAGCTTCTATCACAGTTATCTTTCATGCGATAGAAGGTAAGCGTGACAGCGGTATTTCTCAAGTGTGATTCGCCTCACATCTAGCGTTCTGCCGCAATTTTAACAGCGCCAAAAGAAGGGCGTTGCCGAATCAGCGCATGAACCATCAAGTCAGCAACGTCCAAAAAAGCAGATTACCCGATGTGGGTAATCTGCTCGTGACAATCTGCCTCGCAAGCTCAGAAGTTCCTAAATTAAATTGAAATGACTGAATTCTAGACTGCGGCTAGTTCAGGAGCAGGACGCTTGCTGTTGCGGATGGCTTCGATTTCCTTGGCGTAGTCAGGTGCTTTGAAGACGGCAGAACCTGCGACGATCGCGTTTGCACCTGCTTCCAAAACTTGCCAGCTATTGTTTGCCTTCAGTCCGCCATCCACTTCAATCCAGGGATCAAGACCGCGCTCATTGCACATCTGGCGCAGTTGGCGAATTTTGGGCAGCACACCGGGAATGAAGCTCTGACCGCCAAACCCAGGATTAACGCTCATGATCAAAATCAGGTCGCACAGATCGAGAACGTACTCAATCTGATCCAGCGAAGTACCAGGGTTCAGCACCACCCCTGCTGTCTTGCCCAATTCTTTAATTTGTCCCAGCACCCGATGCAGGTGAGAAGTGGAGCTAGTCTCTGCATGAACCGTGATGTGGTCGGCTCCAGCTTTGGCAAAGTCTGCTACGTAGCGCTCTGGCTCCACAATCATCAAATGCACATCCAGGGGCTTCTGGGTCACAGGACGCAGCGCTTCCACAATCAAGGGCCCGATCGTAATGTTGGGAACGAACCGACCATCCATCACATCCACATGAATCCAATCCGCTCCGGCCTGGTCTACGGCACGAACTTCGTCTCCTAAGCGGCTGAAGTCGGCGGACAGAATGGATGGGGCAACTACAATGGGCTTGCTGGATGGCGCTTGAGTCATGGCTGGGTCTCCTGGTGTCCTCGGTTGTGCCCATTTTAACAAAATGTGACGAGCTTCTCAGTTCAGGCTAAGATTTGCCTCTGCCAGATTGAACTTAAGCCGAATTAAACCTAAGCCAGAGGGCTTTGGGTAGGAACACCGATCGCGCGGGGATATTCGGCTGGCGTGGGCGCAACTTTTCTGAGATAGAGGCAGTGGCGCTCTGCTTGAGTTAACGGTGTTTTGAAGGCTTCGATCTCGGCGATCGTGCCGCCCAACTGCTGCACCGCCCAATTCAGCGCCTCTCCTTCTTCTGCTGTCCACTGACCCCGGTAAAGTACTGCCAGACCTCCCACCTTCAGCAAGGGCAACGCATACTCCGCCGCCACCGTAGCCGAAGCCACTGCCCGCACCAGCGCCAAATCGTACTTCTGCCGATGCCGGGGATACTGTCCGATCGACTCAACTCGATCGATCAGCGTCCTTGCATTCTCCAGTCCTAGCGTCTCCAGTAAGCCATCCAAAAACTGCATTTTCTTGCGGGTAGAGTCCAGCAGGGTCATTCTCCAGGTAGGTTGGACGATCGCAATCGGGATGCCAGGGAAGCCTGCGCCCGTGCCGATGTCGATCGCTCTGAAGGGAGAGCGAGGGGATGGACTTTCCTGAGCGATCAACTGAGCGCTCACGCCAAAGTCCGAAGAGGTGGAAGAACCAAGAGATGGAGACAGATCGAGTTCATCTTTCGAGGCTTCCGGCTGCAAAAACTGGGCAATGCCGCGCAGAGAATCCCACAGGTGTTTCTCCCAAAATTCTTCGGGTTCGGTGATGCGGGTCAGGTTTAGCTGCTGGTTGCCTTGCAGAACGAGGTTGTAGAGATGCTGAAACTGGGCAGTTTGCTCCGGGGTGGGTTGCCAGTTCAGGTGCTGCCATTGAGCAGTCATTTCGGGCAGAGAAGGCATGGTTCAGTCTGTGCTTGGGGTTTCAATCGTACTGCTATCAGTCACCTTTGCGGCGGGTCGCTTCAGGTCGCTGGGGTCGATCGAAGCGAGTTCACCGTGGCTCAAAGTCCAGCAGCGATCGGCGATATCCACCAGTTCTGTGGCATCGTGGGACACTACCAGCAAGCTCCAATGGGTTTTCAATTTGGCTAGTAGCCTGATGATTTGTCGCCGGACTGACCAATCCAACCCAGCCGTTGGTTCATCCAGCAGCAGCAAACTTGGTTGACGAATTAGCTGGACTGCGAGGGCCAGACGGCGCTGCTGCCCCCCACTGAGCGCCTGGGGTGACGTTCCCAGCGATAGGTGATCCAGACCCACTTCGGTCAGGGCTTCCTGAATGCGATCGCCGCCCAGTTCAGGATGACCTAGCCGCAGTTCTTCTAGAATCGTGCTGCCGCAGAAGTGCCGCTCTGGAAACTGAAATACCAGTCCGCTCAACTGCCGCAGGTAGATCGGATCGAGGGCTTGTTCGCGCCAGAAAATTCCTCCAGCAGTTTTCTCCGCCATCCCCGCCAGGATCTCTAGAAGCGTACTTTTCCCCGATCCGCTTGGCCCCACGACTAAACCAAGCTCCTGGGGCCCAATTTGGAGATCAATGCTTTTGAGAATGGGTTGGGGTGTGGCGGTGGGGTGATAGGTGAGGGTTTTGAGGTGGAGCATGGGGTAGGGGATGGGGGCTGGGCAGGTAAGGACTCATCAAACGAAAGCCTTGTCAACTGAAAGTCTTGTCAACACAAAACTCCCTAGCAAAGCCCTATTCAAAGCTCGAAGGCTTCCTCTATTCTTCCTCAAACTCGATCGAGAAGCAGGCAGGGGTGAGGAACCGATCGCCCCCGGTTGCGTCTAGCGGATCGGACTCGCTGTTACCTAACGCTGACTTTGGGGTTACGCGGTAGGATCAAATCACTTGAATTGACCGGACGGTTTTATTTATGAGCGCTAAGTTTACCGTGTCTAAACAAGTTCGTCTTCAGCCACCTAGATTCTTTCAGGCGGCCAGTGCTGCCCTGGTGATGCTGACTTTGCACATCAGCCCATCTCTGGCAGGCGATCCCTTCCGCAGTTCTAATCCTCGGCCGATCGACGATCGTACCGAATCAGTATTCCGCACCTTCTTTGAGCAGGGCAACTACGCCAAAGCAAAAGGCGACCTAGAACCGTTGGTTAAAGCGGGTCAAAAGGCTGACCCTCTGGCACTAGCCATGCGGGCAGCCGTCGCCTACGCAGACATCAACGGTAGCGGTGGAAATAAGGCAGCGGCTCGGGAAGAG
>DATNQR010000372.1:0-10537 GCA_036703905.1 Thermosynechococcaceae cyanobacterium | reverse complement strand
CTTTGTTACTGCACCTTTGTTACTGCACAGACTGCACAGAATGTCAGCCCATCGAATGTCACTGCACATCCCCCCGTACAGTAGAATCATTTACTATTCCCTTCCGAGCCTCTAGACCCCGCCTCCAGCATGAACCTTACGGCTCCCGCATCTTCTCAAGAATTCGTTCTCCCGGACTGGCTTCAAGCTTGTCGCCTCGATCGTTCCGTCCCTGATTCTGCTGGGGCAGCCGACGATAGCCTGATCTGTCGCGCCTTCAACTTTGCCTATCAGCTTCATGCTGGGCAATATCGCGCCTCTGGAGAACCCTACATCATGCACCCCGTGGCGGTGGCAGGGCTGTTGCGGGATCTGGGCGGAGGCAGCCCCATGATTGCAGCAGGTTTTCTGCACGACGTAGTGGAAGACACAGATATCACGCCTGAGGAACTGGAGCAACAGTTTGGCCCGGAAGTTCGCAGCCTAGTGGAAGGGGTTACGAAGCTTTCTAAGTTCAACTTTTCCAGCAAAACTGAGCGGCAGGCCGAGAATTTTCGCCGAATGTTCCTGGCTATGGCTCAAGACATTCGCGTGATTGTGGTTAAGCTGGCCGATCGCCTGCACAATATGCGAACCTTGGAGCATCTCTGTGACGAAAAGCGGCGACGTATTGCTCTAGAAACGCGAGAAATCTTTGCTCCCCTGGCTAACCGCCTGGGGATTGGTCGTTTTAAGTGGGAACTGGAAGATTTGTCCTTCAAGTACCTGGAGCCAGAGGCCTATCGGGAGATTCAAGATCTGGTTGCGGAGAAGCGGGGCGATCGGGAGTCTAGTCTGGCGGAAATTGCCGAGCGCTTGGAGGCCCGTCTGGAGCAGATTTCCGTTCCCTTCAATGAGGTGAGCGGTCGGCCCAAGCACCTCTACGGCATTTATCAGAAAATGCAGCGTCAGCAGAAAGGCTACAGTCAGATCTACGACGTGGCGGCCGTTCGGATCATCGTCGACGCTAACGATGCCTGCTATCGTGCTCTTGCTGTAGTGCATGATATGTTCCGCCCGATCCCTGGCCGCTTCAAAGACTATATTGGTCTGCCCAAGCCCAACCGCTACCAGTCTCTGCACACGGTTGTCATTGGCCCCACGGGTAAGCCCCTGGAGATTCAGATCCGCACCCTGGAGATGCATCACGTCGCTGAGTATGGAATTGCAGCCCACTGGAAATACAAAGAGACAGGTAGCTCCAGTACAGCCCAGTTGACGGACACGGACGAAAAGTTTACCTGGTTGCGGCAACTACTCGACTGGCAGAGCGACCTCAAAGACGCGCAGGAATATCTGGAAACCATCAAAGACGGGCTGTTTGATGGCGATGTTTACGTTTTCACGCCTCAAGGCGATGTGATTTCTCTGGGACGCGGGGCAACACCGATCGACTTTGCCTACCGTATCCACACTGAAGTGGGCAACCACTGCGCGGGCGCACGGGTGAGCGGTCGCATCGTGACCCTGGATACACGCTTAAAAAATGGCGACATTGTAGAAATCATTACGCAAAAGAATGCTCGTCCGAGTCTGGATTGGCTCAACTTCGTCGTCAGTCCAGGGGCCCGCAACCGGATTCGACAGTGGTATAAACGATCGCACCGAGACGAGAATGTGGCCCGTGGTCGGGAAATGCTGGAGCGAGAACTGGGGAAAAATGGCTTTGAGTCTCTGCTGAAATCAGCCCCCATGCTGGCGACCGCAGAACGATGTAACTACCACAGCGTTGAGGATCTACTGGCGGCACTGGGCTACGGTGAAGTTACCCTCAACCTGACGGTGAACCGTCTGCGCGATGCCGTTAAGGCCCAGCAGCCTCTGGCTAAGACAGACACGCTGCCAGAAATCCCCCTGCTGCCTACCGCCGCTAAAGCGCTGCCCCTTCCTTTCAACAGCAAGTCTCCCATCATTGGCGTGGAGGGGTTGCTCTACCACCTGGCCGGCTGCTGTACTCCAGTTCCGGGAGAGGCGATCATCGGAGCAGTCACCCGCAACAGTCGTGGTATCTCGATCCATCGCCAAGGCTGTGGAAATGTGGAGCAGGTGGCAGGCGATCGCCTCGTACCTGTACGCTGGAATGCTGTCGAGCAAGCTGGTTCCCGCCCTCAAGCTTACCCTGTAGATATTCAGATAGAAGTCATTGATCGCGTTGGGGTTCTCAAAGACATTCTTTCCCGCCTGACGGACAACTCCATCAATGTCCGCAACGCTCAGGTGAACACCTTCCCAAACCAGACGGCTTTGATCGACCTCGGTATCGATATTCGAGATCACGATCAGCTAGAGCGCACCTTCAGTCAGATTCGTAAGTTGAGCGACGTGCTAAACTTGCGACGGGTTAGCCAGCTCGGAGAGCAAAGCAGTTCCTGAACGTCGCGAATTTGACAGCATCGATCGCAAATCCTCTAAATTTAGCAACTCTTCACTGGGTTAGTTGTGTCTTTACACAAACTTTACCTATAGTGAGTCGAGATCTGTTATCTATGTCAATGTAGGGGTGATTAGCGCAGGACTTGAGGAACTTTGCCAATAATCAAAGCCCATTTTTCTAGCCCGTTCCAGGGAAAAAATTCTACTCCAACAGTAGAAAATGTGACTGTTGAGGTCAAAGCCCTTTGGCTACACTTTCGACGGTGGTTCTGGCGTAAACCTGCACCTTTACTGACAAAAGGCACTAAAACGATTAAACTCTCGTCATCAACCGTTAGTTTCTATATTCAGGAGTTGCAAGAGCAGTGAGTAGCTGGATAGCCCAGTACGATCGCCGCGCGGACACCGAAGAGCAGAAGCTGTACGACCACCTGCTCCAATTGGTGCAGTCTGAGTTGCCCCACGAGCTAATCGAACGATTTCGATCTCTTTTTGTGGATGGGGTCGGTTATTCCAACGCTAATATCTCCGCAGCCCTGGACAAAATCACTGCTTCTAAGGCAGCCGACCAGGAATTTCAGTTTGTGCTGAACCGTTGCTGCCATATTCTGATCAATCGGTGGCAAACGCGGCCGCAGCTTCAAGCTGCCATTCCCGAATTAGTGGCGCTATTTAAGACGGAGCCAACTCGATCGACCAGTGAAATGAGTCGATCGCGCTCGGTGCGCCGCTTGCGATCGCTAGTCAAGCAGTTCGTGGAGAGTGAGCAGTATCTAACCCTGCAACGGCTGGCACGGGTAATGAGCCAGTCCCAGGAACACCCAACAGGCTCCGCTCCTCTAGGCTCTCTGATCCGGCGCTACCCTTACCTTTACGAGCATTGTCTCCTAGCAGAAGGCAGCACCTACGAGCAACAGCAAACGATTCGTAGAGTTCAAGCCACTGCCCAGCGCCAGTATGAAGTGGATTTGTCCCAGTACGTGACCTACCAGGTGCGTCGATCGCAGATTGCTCGCTCAGTCTCTCCCCAAGCTGCTACTCGGCTGTCGCCCGTGCAAAACCCTACCCTGCTGAACGATCGAGAACTCTGCACCGCCCTTAAGCAGTTTGCAGGCAAGTCTCAGAACTCCCAAACTTACCGAGATGTAGCCCAGCGTTTCCTGAGCCAAAGTAACCGCGTTCAGCCGTTCCACAGCTTTAAAGACGATCTCTACGAGTACATCACCGCTTCGGTGGATACGGAATATGGTAAGCGCCAGTTTAATAATCAACTGCACACGCAGCTCCGCAATACGCTGCCGGACAGCCATAGTCAAACCCTTAATGATTTTCTCGTAGTGAGAACTTGTAGCCAACTGTTGAATTTTTTGGTAGTGGAGACGAGCCAGAAGCCCCAGCACTTTGTTTTTATGGACTTAGCGGCCAACCTGGGCCCAACTGTAGTGACTGGGTTACTGCTAAAGATTGTGCTGATTTGTCGTAAGGCAAAGCCTTACCTAGAGAAGCGGTTTTCCATTTTGTTCAATCACTACGAATCGTTCACCCGCGACAACGTTCTCTGGTTAGTGCAAGTGATGGAAAACCTGAATGTCGCTCTGAGTACGAACTTCAGTACGATCGACCTAGCTTTCATCAACCAGCTTAGTTAGGGCACAACACAGGGCAACTCGTGTAGAAACTTGGCGCAAAATCCTGCGCGATCGCTTGAGTTGGTTCTCTGGATCTTATGGTAAATTACGATAGATATTCTTCAGCTTGTAGGCTAGTTCGGTTCTCTTTGTAGTAGGTTAATGAATTTTTGGAGCAGAGATGACTCAGGTACTTCTTGGCGAAAATGAAGGGATTGATTCTGCCCTGCGGCGGTTCAAACGTCAGGTTTCCAAAGCAGGGATTCTAGCTGACCTCAAATCCCATCGTCATTTTGAAACCCCTCTAGAGAAGCAAAAACGCAAAGCGGTCATGGCCCGCCGCAAGCGGCACTTCACTTAAGCAAGTAACTGTAGCGTTTTCAAACCTAGTGAGGTATGGGGTGTGAGGGCACGGCCCCCGTACCCCATTTTTCATACATCAGTAGCCTGGAAGAGTCCATACCCCGCGTTCAAATTCCAGGCTGCCTGAAGGGAGTCTGGAGTTACTTGCTTCAAGCCGAGATTCGTCTCCGAGTCATTAGAGGGAGGAGAGACAGCAAACCGAGGCAGCCGAGGGGCAAAAATACGGTCAGTCGATCGCCGCTCACTGCATCTTTTCCGGCCATACCTAGCCAAGTGTAGGTCAGGGTTAGGGGTATGATGCCCAGAAAGGTGCCGATCGCATAGGTTTTGAGCCGCACGGGAGTTAGGCCAAACAGAAAATTAACCAAGCTGAAGGGCGAGATGGGAGTGAATCGAACCGCCAGCACAAGATTGAGCGGCCGTTGAGTGATCGCATGGTTTAGTCGCTTCAAGAGTCGATGGTGACCGAAGGTACGGTTTGCCCAATCGTGCAGCGAGTACCGCGCCAGCCAAAACGCCCCGATCGCCCCCAATGTTCCCCCCACCACCGATAGCAACGTTCCCAGAAGCAGCCCAAACATCGCTCCTCCTGTCACTGCCAGCACATTTCCGGGAAACCCCAGGGCAATAGCGATCGTTGAAAACACTATGAAGAACAGAGGTGCAAAGTCTCCCCAGCGATTTAGGCTCTCCACCAGAAACACTTCGTTAAAGAGTTCCTTGAGGGGACTGAGGACGCAGACTGCAAGACCTGTGAGCAGAGAAAGTCCTACCCCTGCTCTCACTTTCCACTGTTTGATCTGCTTGATCTGCATTAGTCCTCACCCTGTCCCTATACGCTTGCTGAAGTTCCTGAACCTGAAGAACACTGAGAAGTTTCCCAGCTTATCGTTGATCGAGATTGGAATTCAGTATCTATCCTCTCAATCGGGTGTGGGTAATCAGGAACACTGGGCAAAACTCGATCGAGTCTAGCGATTCGGCAGCAGAGGACGGACGATCAAAAACCCGGTTCCAAAAGCAGTCACCACAATTAGGAAGATCACCAGCGCCAGCCACCAGCCGCCGATTTCTGTGGATTTGACCGTTTGATTTCGTCGGATCGGGGTTGCGGGCTGCTCAGTCAAGAGAACTTCTGGCTCGCTGACGGGTTCTGGTGACTTGATTTTGAAACGAGCGGCTTTTGGAGCGGGCTTCCCTAGAGGGACTTCTGAGCCAGAGGGAACGATCGCCCCCGGAAGCTGAACTGGGCAGAAAGAGTCGGCTTTCTGCCGTAATTGCAGCGCCGATTGCACCACTCGCTCAATTTCTACCCGCAACTGCTGGTTCTGCTCCACCAGTTCCTGGTTCTGTGTTTTCAGTGACTCCATCAAAGTCTGGTTGGACTGCAACTCAGTCGCCACTTCTCGATAGAGCGAAATGGGGACAGATGGGGAATAGGTTCCTGTGGCAGGCATAGATGGTTGGGTAGGGCGGACAGGCTTCGCGTTAGTTCGAGTCATGGCGGTATCGTATCGGGCGGTAAAGTTACGCACAGAATAGCTGCAATTCAACAGTTTGGTTCAACAATTTGACCGAACTTAGACGAAGAATTCTTAAAATCCTTGAATCGCTGCTCTTGGTCAGCGATCGCCCTCTGCACTCTAGAATCAGAAAGCTAGAATCAGAAAGTCCTTGCCCGAAGCTGGAGCTATGACCCATTCCACCGAACCTGCACTGACCCAACCTGCCCTCTCGGAACCGAGCTTTCCTGAACCTAAGTACGGAGAACGGCTGATTGAAGAAGGGAGCCTGATCACGTTTCCCAACCCGCGACCGGGGCGACGCTACGACGTTCAGATCACCCTGCCGGAGTTCACCTGCAAGTGCCCATTTTCCGGCTATCCCGATTTTGCCACCATTCAGATTACCTACGTTCCTGATCAACAGGTGGTGGAACTGAAGGCGATCAAGCTTTACATCAACAGCTACCGCGATCGCTACATTTCTCACGAGGAAGCGGTTAACCAAATTCTGGACGATGTGGTAGCGGTCTGCGATCCTCTGGAGATCAAAATCAAAGGCGACTTCCTGCCCCGTGGCAATGTTCACATGGTGGTGGAAGTAAAACACAAGAAGGAGATTTGAGCGCTCTAACCTATGAGGCCATGGCTGCTGTACATCTGGCCCCACTTAGTCCCAGTTTCTGTCCCAGTTTCCAGAGAAGCAGTGACTGTCCATCTGCGGTAGCGCTGAGGATTGATGCAGCCTCGGCTGAAGGTAACTTCCTGACCGCCGCTTGCCCGCACCTGAGTGCATTCCTGCTGTAGCTTCCAGAAAGTCGCTGCCCCGATCGCCAGTAGCCCAACTCCGCCCACTACGGCGATCGAGATCATTTTACGGTTCATGCCTACCCTTTGCTCCCGTATCGATCGTTCAGGATTGCATCCCGTTTCTGCGATTCTGACACATTCCCAAGCGACTGAGTGTAGCTTCAGTGACCCTGCCATCGGTTGAGCGGCACACAGTCAATATCGAACTGATCCAGGGCGCGAGCCACCACAAAATCCACCAGATCTTCGATTGTCTGAGGATTGTGATACCACGCGGGAATGGCCGGGACGATCCTGGCTCCGGCCTCTGCTAGAGCAGTGAGGTTGCGGAGGTGAATCAAGCTAAAGGGCGTTTCGCGGGGCACAATCACTAACTTCCGCCCTTCCTTAAGCTGCACATCAGCGGCTCGCTCCAAGAGATCAGAACTCAATCCCCCGGCAATTTTGGCTACGGTACTCATGCTGCACGGCATCACCACCATGCCCAAAGTACGAAAAGATCCACTGGCGATCGTGGCTCCCACATCGCTCCAAGAATGGCAGGTGAGTTTGCCGCCTGTTTCCACGCCTGCTTGCTGCCGCCAGAATTGCTCTTGCTGCACCGAGTCAGCGGACATGCGGATATTTTGCTCCGCCTGCCAGACCATGTAGACGGCTTTGGAGGCGACTAGCTCGATCGCGTAGTCAGATTCCAGCAGAAACTTGAGCGCCCGGACGGCATAGATCAGTCCAGAAGCGCCAGAGATACCGAGGATAAGCGGACGAGAAGGCATGGAGTCAGGGGTGGGGGGATTGACTACGATCGCTCAAGGCAGCGCGGGCCTGTTCGCGATCGTCGAAGTGAATTTTCTCAGTGCCGAAGATCTGGTAATCTTCGTGACCCTTGCCAGCGATCAGCACACCGTCGCCAGGGTTAGCTTGCAGGATGGCGGTGCGGATGGCGGTGGCGCGATCGACTTCTACCCCAGGCTCCACAGAGTCTGGAATACCCGCCAGGATATCTTGCAGAATGCGCTGGGGATCTTCAGTACGGGGATTGTCGGAAGTGACGATGACCTGATCGGCGAGGCTGGCGGCAATTTTGCCCATCTGCGGCCGCTTGGTGCGATCGCGATCACCGCCGCAGCCGAAGACGCAGATCATCTTGCCTGGAATGAAGGGACGGGCCGCCTTCAGCATATTTTCTAGACTGTCCGGCGTGTGAGCATAGTCCACAATCACGCTGATGTCCTGGTTAGGCGTAAGCTGCACCTGCTCCATGCGGCCGGGCACACCGTTGAACTGGGGCAGAGATCGCACAATTTCTGCTAAGTCCAGACCCAGATGCAGGACAGCACCGACAGCAGCCAGCAGGTTCGATAGGTTGAACTGACCCACTAGGGGCGATCGAAACTCCGCTGCACCCACTGGTGTATGCAGCACACCACTCACGCCGTCGGAGCCGTAGACCAAATCACCTGTCCACAAGTCAGCACGATCATCCTGGGTGCTGTAACTCCAAACGGGAGAGCTAATTTGCTCAACCAGCCGCAGTCCGTAGGGATCATCCAGATTGACGATCGCCCGTCCTTTTAGATAGGCAGGACTGAACAGCAGCGCCTTTGCCCCGAAGTAATCTTCCATGTCACGGTGGTAATCCAGGTGATCCTGGGTCAGGTTGGTGAACACCGCCACCTCAAACGGACAACCTGCTACCCGTTCCTGAGCTAGGGCGTGGGAACTCACTTCCATCACCCCCAGATCGCAGCCCGCTGTCACTGCTTCGGCAAGCTGTTTTTGCAGTTCTACGGGGAAAGGAGTGGTGTGGACTGCGGTTTGCTGGAAGCCGGGCCAACGGGTGTAAAGGGTTCCCAGCAGCACAGGATTTTTCTGACCCTGAAGCAGCAGAAACTCAACCAGGTGGGTTGTTGTGGTCTTGCCGTTTGTGCCTGTCACGCCCACCAGCTTCAGCGCTGCTGCCGGGTGATTATAGAACGCTGTGGCAAGCTGGGCACAGGTTTGGGTCATATCCTCCGAGGCAATCAGGTAGGCCTCAGTCTCTCCTGCCTTCTTTGCCGCCTGGGTAGAGACCACGGCTGCGATCGCTCCAGACGCGATCGCGCCGGTCCAGAAGTCTCCGCCATCTACCCGCGTTCCTGGCATTCCAATAAACAAATCTCCCACCTGACAGGTATGGGAGTTGGTCGTCAAACCTTTAACTTCGGCATCTAGGGCAGCGTGTTCTGTCCAAGACAAATCGGGAACCTTTGCCAATAGCTCACGCAGTTTCATGTCAGCACCTCTTCACCGAACGCTTTTCTATTCTCCGCGATCGACCGGGAAATATTTCTGTAGCGTCTGTTCTAACTGCGATACGGAGGCGCGGGGAGAAGGACGGGGAACCGCGATCGAGGTTAAATCATTAGACTCCAGAACCAGCACGGGCACTTCGTATTGATAAGCTTGAAACCAGTCGTCGCGCGCGGCAATGTCACGAATTTCCAGCGCGAACGGGAGAGTGCGAATTTGCTCCAGTTTTTCCTGCAAACCCTCACACAAATGACATCCCGCCTTGCTGTACAGGATCAGTCTGACCATCGCCGCCACCTCCACATTCAAGCAGCCCCACATTCAAAAAACATTCAAAAAAAAGCCCGGTGAAAATCACCAGGCTCATCGCTACTCTCTCATACTTGTGAAAACTTTTACTTGTGAAAACTTTCAATGGAACATTGAGCCAATGGAACATTGAGCAGCTTGACTCAACCCCTCAATATCCAATCTTTCAATCCCCAACTCTTCAACCCAAGAAACCTAGAGATTTCCGCCCCGAAAAGCCAGCAGAAAAATCACCACTGGGCCAGCAATCATAATCGCTGCCACCATTGAAAGCTGAACCAGGGCTTCCCAGTTTACGTTACTGGCAAATTCACTGATAGACTCCATGATCCTCTCCCAATCCCGTTGAATTAATCGGCTGAATTAATTGACCTGCAAGGCTTGCAGTCTCGTTGCTACGAACCAAGCTGCCAACCAAACAGTGTTTATTATTGACCATCTCCCAGCCCATCTCTAAGAAACTTAATAAAACTATATGAAGTGCCTGACTTTCAGACGCTGAGGCTGCGGGAAGGCTGTCAGAATGGGAGAGCGAACTGAAATCCGAACTCGACCCTATGGCTACCTGGCTTTGTGTGAAGCAGTGTGGCGCTTGCTGCCATCTTGACCCCAGCGATCGTCCCGAACTGGCTGACTACCTTTCCCCCACCGAGTTGCAACTGTATCTCAGCATGGTGGGTGAGGATGGTTGGTGCGTGAATTTTGACTCCGTTGATCGGGCGTGTCGCATCTATGCCCAGCGGCCCCGCTTCTGTCGCGTGGAGCCAGAAGTGTTCCAAGAAATGTATGGCGTGGAGCCGCAAGACCTCAACGACTTTGCGATCGACTGCTGCCGGCAGCAAATTGAAGGCGTGTTTAGCGATCGCAGTTTGGAAATGCTGCGGTTCGATCGTGCCGTTGGGCTGTGAAGCAGCGATCAACCCTTGCCATTTTCGGGTCAGTTCTGGATAATGAAAAGAAAATGAAAACACAGGCTATGAAAATACAGGTTCCTGTGGAAACTAATTTGTTCTCTTTCCCTGTTTTACTTGCCGAAGATTCTCCAGCAAGTTCAGGTTCGCCAGCTTCAGATTTGCTCGGTGGAGATTTGTTTAGTGGAGAACTGATGATCGCGGAAGCAGAAGTATCTCCCACGATGACCCCTGCCCCCGTTCAGTTCGGGTGCTTCTGGAAAGTGTTCGGTTCCACCTTCGCCACGATTTTTCTAGCCGAGCTAGGGGATAAAACCCAGGTCTCCACGCTGCT
>DATNQR010000371.1:0-6447 GCA_036703905.1 Thermosynechococcaceae cyanobacterium | reverse complement strand
CCGGTTGAGTGCGCTGTCCGGTCTGCATCACCTGTTGCAGCAAAGATTGTTCCCCAGGGTGGGGAGCTTCGGAGATGAGGCCGAGGCGATCGCTCCTGATTTGACCGTGGTCGTAGCGCCGGAAAATTTGCTTGCGACCGGGATAGGTGACTTTGCCTGTAGCCTCCTTCATCACAGGAATGTTGTCGATCTCCACCAGCTTGTAAACGCCGTTTACTGGGGAACCTGTCACCAATTGTGTCCCCAATCCGTAGCCATCAATGCATGCTCCCGCCGCTTTCAGTTCAGCAATCTGGTATTCATCCAGGTCGCCACTGGCAAAGATAGGCACACCGGGAAGCAGTGACCGCACCTGTTGAGATAGGGTCACCAGATCGCCGGAATCCAGCCGCACTCCAGCCAGTTCCATTTCCCCTGCTTGCAGTTTTTTGGATAGGTGCTGGGCAGCGGCGATCGTGTCGTAGGTGTCGATCAACAACGGCGCACCGGGGAAGTAGCGATGGAACGTGGTGAAGGCTTGGGCCTCGCTGCCCTGTTCGGCAGTCAAAGCCATGACTATCGAGTGAGCCATCGTGCCCGTGGGTTTGCGCCCTAGTTTCATCGCTGCTAGGACATTAGAGGTGGCATCCAGTCCAGCGGCTAGGGCGGCTCGCGCCGCCCACACGGAAGCCTGGGGACTGAAAGCACGGCGCGTGCCGAATTCCAGCAGGGTGGCGGCAGCTCCGGCAGTATCTCGAATTCGAGCCGATCGCGTTGCCACCAAAGTCTGATAGTTGAGCGTGTTCAGTAGATACGTCTCTGCAATCTGCGCCTGCCACAACGGAGCTTCAATGCGGAGAAGCGGCTCGTTGGCAAAGACGATCGTGCCTTCGGGAACCGCCCAAACATCCCCCGTGAAGCGCGTTTCCGCTAGCAGATCCCAGAAGCGATCGTCCACATGGTCAAAAATTCCTGTAGCTTGCAACGCTGCAATCTGGTCGGCGCTGAAGCGCAAATTCTCTAGATACTCCAGCGCCTGCGCCAAACCCATCGCCACTAAATAGCCAAAATTCTGAGGCAAGCGACGGGTGAACAATTCAAAACTGGCAGGGCGTTGAGCTAAACCCTCTCCCACATAGCAGGCAGACATCGTGAGTTGGTAGAGGTCGGTCAACAAACCATAGTCCTCTAGCTGGACGATGAGAGCGTTTGACGGTGCGGTGGTGAGCGGACTGATCCGTTCAGGCGGGACTACAGGAGTCAGGTCTACCTTGCTCATGGAAAGCTCAACAGTAGGTGATGCTTCCAATTATAGTAAAAAAAACCAAAACTTATGATGAGAACTTCTGAAACAGCGTGGCTGAGTTAAAGGATGAGTTGACTAGAATCGCCCTCACCTCACCCGCTCCTGAGGCCCAGTCCTCCGCAGCGCCTCTAAAATCGTAACGGTATCCCTAGTAACTGAACGAATACAGCAGGCAGAGCAAATGTTCCAGCGGGCACGATCGAGAAAATTATAGTAGCTCTTATCAAAACGTCCCGGTACTGAGCCTCGCTTGTGGAGTTCCACAGAGCAATCTGGAGCAGCGATCGGCTAGGGTAGGACTAGAGACTTAGGTAGAGGGCTAGTGGCTGAGAGATTGAAAGTTGTAGTGATTGGCGGCGGAGCGGCGGGATTTTTTGGGGCGATCGCCTGTGCCGAAACTTACCCCCATGCCCAAGTAACGCTACTGGAAGCTGCCCGCGAACCCTTAGCCAAAGTGCGAGTTTCCGGTGGCGGTCGCTGCAATGTCACCCATGCCTGCTTTGATCCAGCCGCGCTGGTGCAGCACTACCCCAGAGGCGGCAAGGCTCTGCGGGGGGCGTTCAGTCGGTTTCAGGCTCAGAACACGATCGAGTGGTTTACGCGGCGCGGCGTGGATCTAAAAACCGAGGCAGACGGGCGGATGTTTCCCACTACAGACGATTCCGGCACGATCGTCCACTGCCTCACCCAGTCCGCGCAAGCAGCAGGCGTGAAGATCTGGACGGGCGCGATCGTCCAGTCGGTTATTGCTGCAGGCGGACACTTCCAAGTCACTCTGCGATCAGGGCAGCAGTTGACGGGCGATCGCGTTCTGCTGGCCACGGGCAGCAATCCCCAGGGCTACACCATTGCCCAATCCCTAGGGCACACGATCGTTCCGCCTGTACCGTCGCTGTTTACGTTCAATGTTCTCGATCCTCAACTGCGGCAACTGGCAGGAGTTTCGGTTAGTTCGGCTCAGGTGCGTTTGCAGGTAGACGGCAAAACCCTGGAGCAAACCGGGCCAGTGCTGATTACCCACTGGGGCTTGAGTGGGCCAGCAGTGCTGAAGCTGTCGGCGTGGGGAGCACGGGTGCTGCACGATCGCCGCTATCAAGCCACGCTGCTAGTCAACTGGCTGCCCCAGTTCAACGGCGAAACGCTCCGACAGCAGTTATTAGCGGTGAAGTCGCAACTGCCGCAACGGGCGATCGGGTCTAGCTGTCCGGTTCCGGTTCCCCGACGACTGTGGGACTATTTATTGGCCCGGGTAGGAGTTGCGGGCGATCGGCGCTGGGCCGAGCTATCCAACAAAGCGCTGAATGCTCTGGTGCAGGAGCTTGGGCGGGGTGAGTACTCCATCGCGGGCAAGGGAGTGTTCAAGGAGGAATTTGTCACCTGTGGCGGCGTAGCCTTAAAGGAAGTGAACTTCAAAACGATGGAAAGTCGCTGCTGTCCCGGTCTTTACCTGGTGGGCGAAATTCTGGATGTGGACGGCGTGACAGGCGGGTTTAATTTCCAGAGCGCCTGGACAACAGGTTGGCTCGCGGGACAGGCGATCGGTCAATCCAGCAGTGAAGCTAGCTCGGTGGTGTAAATTCGGGCGAAGGACTCGGTTTCGCCTAAGTCAAACTGCTCCACCAAACCCTCCTTGCGGATCGTCACAGTGTTGCCCTGCCTGATCACCACTGCGGCATCCGGCAGCAGGTTATTTTGCAAAGTCAGTTCTGTTTCCGTTGGTTCCTCCAGCACCACCAGATTGCTACCGTCATAGAACATCCCATCCCGCTCCAGCACAGATGCGGGATACTCAGCAATCAGCAGATCCAGCCGGGGATTCCGCAGCAGTGACAGGACATTGGTGTTGTAGTCTTTGTTGAGAATTTTCTGGGCACGGTTCACAAAAATGCCCTCGTGGCAGACTGCGCCGATCATCCAGTGGGGATGCTGGAGCAGGATGTGATCAATCAGATCTTTGATTGCCTGGGACGAAAGGCGGTTGAACGTGAGGATAGGAATGCGGGCGCTGGCAGAATCCTCGAAAAAGGTTTCCAGAATGCGCGACGTGACATCCACAGGCTCACCGATCGCGGGGCGCAGGTGCATGGAGATTCCTGGGGCGGCATTGATCTCAATAATGCCGAAGTTGCCGTCTTTCCAGGAGCGAGACAGGTCTGGCGAAATTACATCTACCCCCAAACAAGTCAGCCGGAAATGCTGAGCAATGTCTTGGGCCAGGATGATGTTGTCCTGGTGAACGATGCGCGTGGCATCAATGCCCAACCCACCAGCAGACAGGTTGGCCACTTTGCGGAGATAGACAACTCGATCGCGCTCCAGCACGCTGTCCTGGGATAGTCCCTGCTCAGTCAGAAACCGATCCATTGAGTCGTCTTTGACAATCTTGCCTAGGGGAGAGGTGGGTGTGTCGCTGCGATCGGGCGATCGATTTTCTTTGTTGATCAGTTCGTCGATCGTCGATTCTCCATCCCCAGTCACGTAGGCGGGTCGTCGCTCCATCGCCGCTACAAACCGCCCGTTAACGCAAAGAAGCCGATAATCCTTGCCAGCAATGCTGCGTTCGACAATCACCCGCACGGGTTCGTCTTCTGGGATTGCTTCCACTGCCCGATCGAAGGCTGCCTCAAGCTCCTCGTCATCCTGCACGGCCGCCGTTACGCCGATGCCCTTGTGCCCCGCCACAGGTTTGACGGCCACAGGATAGCCAATCCGATCAGCCGCAGTGAGGGCTTCCCGTAGCGATCGCAGCACCTCGCCTCTGGGAACCGGAAACCCTAGCTCTCCGAGGAAGGACTTGCAGTCGTCTTTACGGGTGGTGAAGTCGGAGTCGAGGTGGCTGTCGGTATCAAAGGTGGTGGCTACACCGCGCACCAGCTTTCGGCCATAGCCATACTGCATCAAGCGTTCTTCCCAAAGGTAAAACGCTGGAATGCCCTTATCGGCAGCAGTTTTCAGCAAAGCGTAGACCGTGGGGCCGCCGTAAACCGACTGACGAAACATCTGCTGGATTACCTCAATCTGATCATCCAGGTTGAAAAATTGATTCTTTGTGATCGACTCAAACCAATCCCAAACGCAGTAGACCACCGATCGCGCTGTGCGCTGGTGGATCGCTTCCACAGCTACCCGAAAGCGCTCTCCGTGAGCTTGTATACTCCAACGATCGAAGTGCAGATCCATCTCCAGCTTGCTCACCTCGGCCACAGTTTGAGCAAACAGATTCCCATAAGAGCGGGGCTGGCCCTTGAGACTAGGGTAGCGATCGCTCACGATCGCGGCGTATTCTTCCAGAGCTAGGGGCGGGGTGTTGCCCGTCAGCGCCAAGTCAAACACGAAAGCGCCTGTGTTTAAGTAAGGGTTAGCTCCAGCAAAAAACTGGGTATTGAACACATCAAACGCATCCGATCGACCGGCGTTGACGCGAATTGTGTCAGGAGATTTATCTAAGGAAATCACAGTTTTCTCGGTTGATACGACACTGATGAAGTTAGGCTAAGGAAATTAGCAGCGGAATCCCAAATGTGAATGACAAGACAACTTGCACTGTGCCAGCTACATTTGCCAGCTACACTACGGGTCTAGTCAAGGCAAGTAGCTCGATTAAAGTTAATGCGAACTGCTAATTCCCTGTCGATCATTCAGTAAATATGGCTGTAATTTCCTCTACCCGAATGTAGAGATATAACTCTCCCTCCGATGGGTGCAGACTATCCCATGATTTCTTGACAATAGAATGAATCAGAGTGAATCCATAAGGACAACCCTATAGGAGTTCAGAAGCAATGACTCAAGCAGAAATTGACCTGAGACAGACTGTCCACGAACTTGCCGAGCAAGCCTTCCATCAAGGATTAATCTCCGGGTTCGGTGATGGAGAGTTTGAGGCAGAGTATCAAATCGTTCTGGAAGGCAAGCCGAGGCATTTCTCGCTGGAGTATGCCCGATCGTTCTTGAGTGATCTGCTAGAGCAAGCAGAGTCGTCGATCGTTCACCCTCCTAAGCTGCACACTTCTTAAGATAGGTCTGTATCAATCTCTACCAATAGGCTGTTATTGGAGCATTGTTTAACATGATTTATTGAAAATGTTGACCTCATTTCGGATTGAAGAGACATGGCAGACGAAGCGATCAATGGGCAGGCGGTCATGGAACCTGAACCCCTCCCACCTCAGGCAGAAATTTCGGGACAGTTGGTGATCATTGGCGGCGCTGAGGACAAGGAAGGCGATCGCACAATCCTACGGGAATTCGTCCGGCGCTGTGGCGGTTTGCAAGCCCGCATTGCAGTGATGACCGTCGCCACGGGGCTACCTGGAGAAGTGGGCGAACAATACCTCTCTATTTTTGAAGGAATGGGCGTGGAAGATGTGCGCGTGGTGGACACGGCTCACCGCGAGGATGCCAGCGATCCACGAGCGATCGAGGCGATCGAGCAAGCTACGGGGGTTTTCTTCACGGGCGGTAATCAGGCCCGCATTACGGAATGCCTGAAGGACACTGAACTGGATGCCATGCTGCACAAGCGCTACGTGGAAGGTCTGGTGATTGCTGGAACTAGCGCTGGCGCAGCCATGATGCCGGAAATGATGATTGTGGAAGGTGAAGCAGAAACCAACCCCCGCATGGAAGTGGCTAAGATGGATCGCGGCATGGGCTTTTTGCCCGGAGTGGTGATCGATCAGCACTTTGCCCAACGGGGACGGCTCGGACGGTTGGTTGCTGCTGTGGTGCAGCAGCCTGTAGTGCTAGGCTTTGGCATTGACGAGAACACAGCGATCGCGGTCAAGGGCAACGAAGTTGAGGTAATTGGTGAAGGCGCGATCACAGTGATAGATGTGGCCAGCCTGCAACACACTAACGTTCATGAAACCCTGCTGGATGAGTCGATCGCCCTCTGCGGTGCAAAGCTCCACATCCTGCCCCACGGCTACAAGTTTGACCTGGCCAAGCGGGTTCCTATGCGTTGATGCCGTAGCAAGGTGCCGTGGGGGAAATTGTTTCACCTCTTCATCCGAAACAGAGTCCGAAACAGACCTCAGATCCTCAGACCCCAGATTCTTAGAGAATCTGGGGTCTAGCTACGCATTGAATTAAGCCTACCTATAGCTGAAGCTGCGTCGTCCTAAGCAAGCTGTCTACAGCTACACCAAATTTCAGAACAC
>DATNQR010000370.1:0-4243 GCA_036703905.1 Thermosynechococcaceae cyanobacterium | reverse complement strand
GTGTTCTGATTCAAGATACTGCTGCTGCGATTGCTTGGCGACTTCTTGGGCATTGACGATCGCTTCAAAGGCCTTTTCGGTAAATTGATTGGGGTTGGTTGGCTGCATGATTACGTTCCCCCGAAACTCTCAGATATTGATCTTGCTATCGCTATTGTAGAGAAGCGGCAGCGATCGGACAGGTCGGGGTTTCCGCCTATGAGATGGCGTGGTATCAGCATGTAGTATTTATCACTGGTGTCAAATACTACATGCTAGAACTTAGCCATCAAGACAGGATGGTCAAGCGTAAACAATGTGGAACTGGAAGATAAAGATGAATCACCAATCCACAACTTATGCCTACACCCCCTATTCGAGCGTGTGGCACGTCCGTTAGCCGGATCAGAGACGACTCCTAAAGCCTTTCTAGGGTGAGCTTCCCCTTTCTGGAGCTGGTTAACGGGCGAAATCCTTGATGTTCAACTTCCACCCTGTCAGGGCAGAGTCAATCCCAGAGTGGTCAAAAAGCCTAGGTCAAAGTTTCCTGCCAAGAAGCAGCATTTTGATCAGGGAACTCAGGAATCGCAACTTTTTTTGCAATTCCTGACTTTGCTTAAGCCCTATCCGTGAAGTATTTGGGCATTGACTTCTTATTCTCTTCAAGGGGTACTTATGGGGTTCCTACACGGGTTCTTAAAGCCAAGATTTCCTCTCAGAGTAGAATGTCTCGCGCTGGTTTCTGCGATCGTAAGCCTTTAGCAAATAGCTTGGCTGTAACCGAGTGATGAGATAGCCAATCAGGATCAGCACGATCGAGGACAGAGCGATCGGCACAGCCAACGGCAAATGTAACCAGTGGCGCGGGTTATTAAAGAACAACTTGCCTGCTCGATCGAAGAACGTCTGCACTTTGCCTCTGAAACTTGACTCTTGAAATGCCATCCGATCGTCCGCCTGCATAAGCTGGTTCTGCCAGTAGTAATCATGGCCGATTAGCAAAAAACGCCAGAAGAAGTGGGAGACTCCCTCTGGCGAGGCATGGGTGCTACGGGCAAGCGGCTGTCGCCAAATTGAATAGCCTGCCTGAGCCAGCTTTTGAGCGTGGATGACGCAATTTCCCCGATAGAGCGGCAGTTCCACCGGAATGGGATGCTGCAACAGAAACTCACGGCGAAAGGCGACATTGTTCAAGAAATACTGCGCCACAGGAAAAAGATCCGATCGTCCAGAGTACTGGGGGAAAATGTAGGTGAGCGCCATTGCGGTTCCATAGGGGCCCTGCCCCCGTGTTCTAGTTTCCCCAGCAACAACCTGGATTTCCTTCTGTCTGAAGGGAGTCAGCAAGTGGCGTAGCCAACCTGGCTCATAGATGCAGTCGGAGTCGCAGTAGATCACCACTTCCCCAGTTGCCACCTCTGCCCCCAGCATTTTCGCTCTGTAGTATCCCGTGGCTGCTGGAGCTGGATACACCTTGATCCAGGAATAGCGTTCGCACAGTTGCCGCAATAGCTCTGGCGATGCGTCGCCACTGTCAATCAACAGCACTTCCCTAGCGAGGTCGAGGGGCACATCCTGTTTCACTAGCGATCGTAACGATCGGGTCAAATCTTCAATGTCGGCGTTCTCCAGATTTTCCGTCTCAAGCACGATCGAAAAACTGGGTCGCCCTATTGCCTGTTCCGTATCCCGTCTCACCGTTTCTCCTCCTCAACTCTCTTCTTAATCTACTGGTTTAACTCAGCTTGTTTCGGCAATTAATTAGACCTGGAGCCAGTTCCGTAGGAAACTTAGATACAAGGGCCCGGAAGCGGCATAGAATGATGTCGATGACTTCCATTTGAGGAGAATCCGTCCATGCCGCTTGCAGTTGGAGTAATTCAGACATCGGGATTTCCCCCTGTGCTGGCGGCCGCCGATGCAATGGTGAAGGCGGGGCGGGTGACGATCGTCTACTTTGGGCTAGCAGAGCGAGCAGAGTTTCTGGTGGCGATTCGCGGCGTGACTGCGGAAGTGAAAACGGCCATGGCGGCGGGAATTGAAGCGGCCAACGCTACACCTCCAGGCGGAATGCTGGTCTCCCATTATACCGTGCCCAATCCACCAGAAAACGTGGAGGCGGTGCTGCCGATGGAGTTCAGTGCCGCAGTAGAGCGCTTCCGGGTCTAGGCCATTCGGCTCAGTAGCGCTTCATGTTTGATAACGTCTAGGAGAAAACAATGCCGAAAGCGGTTGGATCGATCGAAACAAAAGGATTTCCGGCGGTGCTGGCCGCAGCCGACGCAATGGTGAAGGCGGGTCGAATTACGCTGGTGGGCTATCTGCGGGCCGGTAGCGCTCGGTTTACCGTTAACATTCGCGGCGACGTTTCCGAGGTTAAGCGGGCAGTGGCGGCGGGTGTGGAAGCGGCCGAAAGCACCTATGGCGGCACAGTAGAAACTTGGGTGATCATTCCCAACCCCCACGAGAATGTGGAGACGGTTCTACCAATTGGCTACGGTGACGACGTGGAGCAGTTCCGGCAGTCCGTAGAGGGGCAGCGTGTCTTCAGTCCACCCAACAGCTAAAGGATTGTGTCGGTGACTGAATCCCACTCCAACTAATCGCAAGCCTGTAAACATTAACTATTGCTGCAACACTCGCCCGAAGGCTGCAACTTTTTGGTAATAGTTCATCTATGCTTTCTAAGCCTTATTTAAGGAGACACCCAATTGTTCACCACCACTTTACTTGCAGCTGTTGCTACTGCCGCCCCTAGAGCCGTGCAATGGAGTCCTGCTGTGGGCTTGATTATGCTGGTTGCTAATCTGGCCGCGATCGCCTTTGGCAGAGCTACCATTCAGCGCCCCAACGATGGGCCGCAGTTGCCTATTCCGATCGGTCTCAGTATTCCCGCTCTGCTGGCAACCACTTCCTTCGGTCACATTATCGGCGCCGTCGTAATCTTGGGGTTGTCCAACATTGGGGCCCTCTAGTTTCCCTTCTGAATTAATCTACTCCTTATCTATAGCCATAGCCTCATAGGTTAAGACGGGGTGTAGGAGTGGAACCCCTGGCTGGGGGCGACGCCCTCACATCTCCTTGAAACCCATGTCCTAGGCTGTCTGTCTACAGGTATAGAAGCAAAAAGTCGGAGAAGTACTTCTCCGACTTTTTGCTGTATGGGATTTTGTCGTGTAGCGTTTTGTGATCAATGGGCTTTTTAGTCCAAGCAATCTCTCACGTATCCTGAACTGGACTTGCAGGTGAAACTGCTCCACTCAGCTTCTGGAGCGCTGTCCACAGGTCATCTCGACGGTACACTCCTTCCAGCCGATGCACGACCTTCCCTCCTTCAAAACACAAGATTGTCGGAAGGGTCGTGATTTGATATTGACTCGATAGCGTCAGATTTTCGTCTGCATTGATCCCCACCAGCTTGAACGGCTCTCCCTGCTCGGTTTGGAACCGGGCAAGGAGCGGCTCGATCATTCGACAGGGCCCGCACCAGGGCGCTCCAAAATGCACCAGAACTCTCGCAGAGGATTCTACGACTTCCCTCAGAGAAACTTGCTCACCCATTGCTGCTTTGATGATCCCCAGCTACTAACTTAATTTATAAATCCTTTGGGATCATCCTACCAGCCCACCTTCGCTGTTGCAGTGATCAGAATCGGGTGAAGCCACCAGAATAACCAGATAAATCCGGCTACACCTACATAAGCAGGTCGCAGAAACTCTTGCAACTTCAGTGTTTGCCGTCCCTGAACGATCGCAGCAAATGGAACTACCGAAGTCCTCGCTCTCACAGCCTCAAACGCCTGTCCGTAGCGGGCGAGCAACCGTCGATCGCCGTGCCACACAGCAAATAGATGATGCAGAATTAGCCCGATGGAAGTCACTACCATGAACGAGGTGCCCAGCCAGAGCGCATGAGCTACACACCAAATCACCTGCCCCACCATCTGCGGATGACGGGTGATCCGCATAATTCCCGTCTCATAGAGATGGACTTCCGGTTTTTGAATAGCGGCGATTTCCAGCAGGTTGAAAGTTGCAGGATACAGAAAAAGAAATGAGAGGGCAGACAATATCCAAATAGTGGGCGCGATCGCCGGAATATCCTGTAGCTGCCACAACAACCGCCCATCATAGCGATGGTTGAAGAAGTAGATGATTAATACGGTTGCCACTGGAATACTCGCCAGCGCAAACAAAACCCGGTAGAGACGCGGCCCTATGAGCTTTTCACCCCAGGGCCGTAGCGCCGCCAAGCCACTATGGA
>DATNQR010000369.1:0-4476 GCA_036703905.1 Thermosynechococcaceae cyanobacterium | reverse complement strand
AAGGCATCTCAAACCATTTCTAGCGAGATTCTCCTACCGAACTTACTGCAAACCCTGATACAAATTGTGATTGAGCAAGCGGGCGCAGAACTGGGCTATTTACTGCTCAATAGCAATGGCACGCCAGAACTTGCGGCGCAGGTGAATCTTAGAGAAGGAACACCCAATTCTCCCCCCACCTCAGCCCATCTCTCTATCAATTCTCAGGTCATTCCTCAATCGGTACTGAACTATGTGCTAAGAACTCAAGAAACCGTCATTTTAGAGGATGCAACAGCGCAAACTATATTCTCAGAAGACGAGTATGTCATCCAGCAACAGCCGCGATCGCTACTTTGTTTGCCCATCCTCTACCAGTCTGATTTACTAGGCATTCTCTATTTAGAAAACAATCGCATACCGGGAGCATTTACCCAAGAGAAGCTGACGGCACTGAACATTCTGACTGGTCAAATTGCCATTTCTTTAGAAAATGCCCGTCTGTATCAAACGCTAGAAGACAGTCAGGAACGGCTCAATCTGGCGCTGCAATCTGGCAAAATTGGCACTTGGAGTTGGGATATTCTGAGTAATCGAGTGGATTGGGACGAGCAGGTTTACCAGTTGTTTGGAGTCACCCCTGAAACCTTCGGTGCCACGCTGGAGTCGGTGCTCACCTGCCTCCATCCCGATGATGTCGAACGGCACAATCAGTCGGTAGAACGTGCCATCACCGAAGGCATAGAACACAATCTAGAATTCCGAGTGATTTGGCAGGATGGCAGTATTCACCACCTTGCCGCCCGTGGACGAGCAGTGTTTAACGGAGCGGGGGTCGCTGTCCGCATGGCTGGGACTGTGTTTGATATTAGCGATCGCGTCCGTGCCGAAGCTGAACGCGAACAAGCAGAAGTTCAGCGATTACAACTCATACACGAACAGAGCGCGCGGGAACAAGCCGAATCTGCTAACCGAATCAAAGATGAGTTTCTAGCAGTGTTGTCTCACGAGTTGCGATCGCCGCTGCATCCGATTCTGGGCTGGGCAAAGCTGTTGCAAACCGGCAAGCTAGATGCCGCAAAAACCGCCCAGGCCTTAGCCACGATCGAGCGCAACGCCAGACTGCAATCGGAACTGATCGAAGACTTGCTCGATGTCTCCCGAATTCTGCAGGGCAAACTCAGTCTCACAGCCAGCCCAGTTAATCTAGCGACGACGATTCAAGCTGCGATCGAAACCGTGCGCCTCGCCGCCGACGCCAAATCGATTACGGTAGATGCGAACCTAGATGCTCAAGTCGGACAGATTTCCGGCGATGCCACACGCTTACAGCAAGTGATCTGGAACCTGCTTTCCAATGCGGTTAAGTTTACGCCTGCTGGCGGTCGAGTTGAAGTGCGATTAGAGCAAGTAGACGGTCAAGGGCAAATCAGGGTTAGCGACAATGGCAAAGGCATTAATCCAGACTTTCTACCGTATGTATTTGACTATTTCCGCCAAGAGGATGGGGCTACGACGCGCAAGTTTGGAGGCTTGGGCTTGGGCCTGGCGATCGTGCGTCAAATTGTTGAACTGCACGGCGGAAAAATCTGGGGCGAAAGTCCCGGCGAAGGACAGGGAGCCACATTTATCGTGCAAATTCCCCTGGCCTCAGCATCCACTCAGATTCTTATTTCAGAACAATTTACCGCATCCGCAACCGATTTAACGGGTCTGCAAATTCTAGTCGTAGATGATGAACCCGATTCACGCGATTTCGTGGCTTTTGTTTTAGAACAGGCGGGCGCGATCGTCACCCGCCTGTCATCGGGAATTGAGGCACTTCAGAAGGTAGAGCAGTTCGCTTTCGATTTAATTGTCAGCGACATCGGCATGCCAGAGATGGACGGCTATATGTTAATGCAGCAGATTCGACCGATACTACAAGATAGCCAAGTTCCTGCTATTGCCCTAACTGCCTATGCTGGAGAAGTCGATCAACAGCAAGCTCTGCAAGCAGGATTTCAGCAGCATTTAAGCAAACCTGTGCAGCCAGAGGAGTTGGTCAGGACAATTGCCACCGTGCTCAGAAGAAAGGGCAATGGTTAAGCAGACGGGTCAGAACAAGGTGGAACCTATGACCTACCATAACAAACTGGCTGACCAGTAGCCCAAACGCCTGACAGTCAGTCAGCACATTGACGATGGTAGGTTCTTTTGGCGGTTTGGCCGGCATAGCGTTAGTCACAGGAATGCCCTGGCTTAGGTGTATTGATAGGGCCTTAGGCGGCCTGACTGGTGGGCTCAGCGGAGGTCGCCAGGGGTAGGATAACTGCATCCGCGTGCAGTTGAAGGCTGTTCCAGCGGTTAAGGTATGGGGTGAGGTGGGAGTCGCCCTGGGCAATGCGATCGCCCACCATCCCCCGCACCCGCTCTTGCTCCTCCAAGTACTGCTCAGCACTAAAGAACCCGGCAAACCGAGCCGCCCGCAGCCACACCAGGTAAGTACTCAGGGCGTCGAACTGGCTCTGCGCCACGATCGATCGCAAGTCCCCCTCGACCCACCAATCCACCACATCATGGGGTTGCGTCCCCACCTGGCCGGGAACGCCCATTGCCGCCGCCAGTTCGTGCAGGGTAGGCGTAGCAATCCCCCAGCCGCTGAGGATACTTTTCAAGTCGATGTGGGCATCGCCGTGGCGACTGAAATAATCGCTGCCCCAGCCCTTGTCGGCCCGGCGGCAAAAGTCTGCCGCCGAAATGCCTGCCACTAGCCCACGCTGAAGCAAAATCGGCAGGTCAGCGGTTTGAGAATTAAAGCCCACCAGCTGGGGATGGTGCTGCCCTAGATAGCCCAAGAATGTAGAGATCAGCTCTCCTTCGTCCATAAGCTGATCGAGCTGCCTGGGTAAAGTGGTCAGCCGCAGGTGGATGTCTCCATCATTCTGCTGCTCTCGCACCACCGCCGAGACGGCAACCACGCGGCACAGCGCCGTTTTGAGATGGGGCCGAGGTTTGTCTGCCGTGGCTCCTGCCTTGGCCCACATCACCTCAAACACCTCGGCATCCGATCGCGCTGCGGGCAGGCCGTACACTCGCCGCCCTGATGTCGGATCGGGCACCCACTCCAAGTCAAAGGCGCATACGTGCCGACTAACGGATTTAAACATGGCTGCTCCCTGGGCTGTGCTAAAAACTTACCCAGGCCGTTGCCCAGGCGCTGTTTCTAGCATTCCCAGCGCCCCCAGTCTAAGGAACCCGGGCCTAGGGCACCTGCCAGGCGCGCTGATGGTAGTCGTCGGGTTTTGGAAAGAGATCTACAGGTTCGCCGTGGTGGTGATGTCCGTGATCGTGAGCCTGCCCGTGGTCATGGCCATGACCATGATCATGAGCGTGCCCGTGGTCGTGACCATGGCCATGGCCGTGCTGACCGCCCTTGGCAGCCAGGCGAAACTTGCACATTTCGCAGTTCATCGCCACCTGGCCCAGGTGGGTTTCGATTTCGCGATCGCGCAAAATCTGCATCAGCTGTGGGTGACTGCCCATCTCCGGCAGGTAGCTCACCAGCTGTTCTGGATAGGCGGCTTGCTCCTGCTCACAGATGCCCATAATCTTCTTGATCAGCACCCCCGTGAACAGGAAGTAGGGCAGCACAATAACGCGCTTGGGCTCGTACATCCGGGCGCGGCGAAATCCCTCTTCTAGGCGGGGGTGGGTAATGCCGATAAAGCAAATTTCTACGGTTTTGTAGCGGCTGCCCTCCCACACAATGCGGGCCAGTTTGTACACGTCCCCGTTGGCGTCGGGATCGCTGGCGCCTCGGCCCACAAACAGCAGCACCGTGTCTTCGCGGGCAATGGCATCGGGGTTAAAGCGTGGCGTGTCTAGCTCTGCCAGACGCTCTTGCCAGAGCTGAATAATGGCGGGGGTAATACCAAAGTGGCGCCCGTAGTGGAATTTCACCTGGGGGTGGCGCTGACGAGCGCGATCGAGCTCGTTGGTGACGTCAAACTTGTTGTGGCGGGCGGCAAACAGCAAAATCGGCAGCACCGAAATGTCGGTATAGCCTTTCTCCACGCACAGAGCTACGCCGTCTTGAATGGTGGGTTCCGTCAACTCTAAAAAGCAGGGGATCACCGGGCGAGAGGTGTCTAGAGCCTGGTAGGCAGCGGCAAATTCCAGTACGCGATCGCGCCCCTCCGTGTCTCGACTACCGTGGCCCACCAGCAGCAGCGGTCGCTGGGTGGGCAGGGGCGACCAGGTGCCGGGCGCACTGGGCGAAAAATCGTTGGGGGTGGTGATAATGGGGGCGATCGCCATAGGTGCTCAGAATATCGCAGTGATAATAAATTTAACCCTTAGCTCAGTCATCGGATGGCACCAACGGCGATCTAGCGAGTAGATGCCTGGGCAGAGGGGCAACGCTAACCTAGACCCAGTTCCGACTTGAAACGCCAAATCAACCACCGGATCAATCGGATATCAGAACCAAGATTGCTAAAAAATCGCAGCCAGATA
>DATNQR010000368.1:0-2926 GCA_036703905.1 Thermosynechococcaceae cyanobacterium | reverse complement strand
TAGAGTAGGATAAAGGCGATCGCTCCCAGCAACCCCAGGCTCTGCACCCAAAGCAACGCCTGTTGCAGAGTGGCTGGCACAGGCAGAAATATCAGGGCGATCTCCACTAGCACGAGCGCTGCCCCTAATAGCAGCAGCTTCAGCCGAACTTGATTTTTGGACGTTTCTGCCATTGCGTGTTGAGTCCAGCGTGTTGAGTTCGGCGTGTTGAGTTCAGTTTGCTGGGAGAGCGATCAGGCTATTGACCCGCAGGACTCGCTCTAGTTTACGAAATTCCAGCGCTATTGAATTCTGTAGTGAATTTTGTGGTGATGTTCGCGACGCAACTGGTGCTCGACGTGTCTCTCAAATGCCAGGGTCGATCGCGCCAGAGTCGATCGCGCAAAAAATAGGGGAAGCATTGGCGCTTCCCCCGTTGGACTCTGATTGATTTGCTTGGTTTTTTAAGCGTTGCCGCAGGGCTTGAAGCTGCTTTCGCTTCTGACGCTGTCGGGCTGTGCCGCTTTTGCCTTTGTCGTTGCGGCCCTCTCGACGGGGAGATTCCCATCGTTTTAGTCGCTGTGCCATTGCTTTTTCCTCGATCGCTACTTCGCCTGATTCTAGACTTTTCCTGCACTGGCTGGCGCATCAGGAAGACGGAACAGCCAGGACGATCGGGGATACAAGGCGAATGAATGCTTTTCCTTACTCGACTAATTCCCTAGGTAGGCTTTATCCGACTAGGTTGATGCGATCGAACGGGAAGAAGCGCAGCCAGGCGCGGCCGATGATGTTCTTCTGAGGCAGACAACCCCAAACGTGGGAATCGTTGCTGTTGTTGCGGTTGTCGCCCATGACGAAAACTTGGCCGGCAGGAACTTGGAGCGGCTTCATGATGTAGTTGGGTGGGGCGGCAATGTAGGGTTCGGTCAAGGGCTGACGGTCTAGATAGACTTTGCCGTTCTGCACCTCTACAGTTTGTCCTGGCTGCCCAATGACACGCTTGATGAAGGCTTGGTCTTTGGCATAGCCCAGTTTCTGTAGCTGCACGGGCGGATCAAACACGATGATGTCGCCAAACTGAGGCGGGTGCAGGCGGTAGGAAATCTTTTCGACCACGAGCCGATCGCCCACCTGCAACCCTGGAATCATGGAGTCTGAGGGGATGAAGCGTGGCTCGGCCACAAACGATCGAATCAGCAGCGCCAGAATCACGGCGATGATCAGAATTTGCGTGTTCTCCCACCAGGTTTTCCAGCGTGGGGCGGCAGGAGCAGCCGAGGCGATCGATTCGGTGGTTGGTTCGGTGGTTGGTTCGGTCATGCCTCTATTGTTGCAAGGGCGATCGCCAGAAGGCAAGCGGGAGGTTGGGTGATGGAGGGTTTCGGATGTGGTCAACTGGGAAAACAGCCTGAGAGGGTCGATCGCTCCGCCGCAGAATTCAGCCAACACAACCCTGATCGCTGTCAGGATTTCTGCGATCGACCATCCTTGAGAAATCGGGGTTCTCTTAGGAATCTGGGCGATCATGCGATCGCGGGTCGAGGAACGGAATAATCGTCGCTGACACTGAATCTTTCTTGGCACTAGCAAATCCGTTGAGCAATGTTCACGCGATCGCCGGGCTAAAATAATTCTGTATGAAGCAAGTAGAAGTGATTGCGCTGGTTCAGTCTCACCAGGTTCAACTCCAACAGTTGGGGGTGAAATCGCTTGAGCTTTTTGGTTCCGTGGCACGGGATCAGGCCTCGCCACAAAGTGATGTGGATATCTTGGTTGAGTTAGCTGAACCCGTCGGCTTTTTTGAGTTTTTCCGCATTCAGCACTATCTGGAAGATTTACTCCAGCGCCCGATCGACTTAGGCACGATCGATGCGCTCAAAGAGCACCTTAGGCAACCCGTTTTGCAGGAGGCGATTCGTGTCTTCTAGGTCAGGGCACGATCGAGTTGAGGATATTCTGAGGGCGATCGATAGCATTCAGGCTCGAACGAGCGGCATGACTTTTGAAGAATTCAGCGACAATGAAACTGTTATTAAAGCTGTGCTTTATGACCTGATTGTGATTGGTGAGGCGGCAACGAATGTTTCTCCTGAAATCCAAGCGCTGGCTCCAGAGATCCCGTGGCGCTTGATGAGTGATATGAGAAATATCATGGCTCATGAGTATTTTCAGGTGAATTTACGCATCACTTGGTCAACGCTGAAAAACAATCTGCCGCCGCTAATTAAACCGTTACAGAGATTGCGGGAATCTTTATAGAAGTGCCACGATCGCCTCTGCAACTGTGCCCCGAAAGACTTGCCTTTGATCGCTCCATAACTGTCAAAGGCGTACTCTGAGTTTAACGCTGCGATCGATCTGCGACAGAGGGCGGCTGGCAGAGAACCCCGTCTGGTTACGGAGGGCGGAGAGGCGCGAAGGGCTGGAGCTACTCGGACACAATTTGCCACAGAGCATCAATGGCACGGCTTATGAGCAGGGGACATCTTCTCAAAACGTTTCAACGTAGAACAATCTCTTTGATAACCTTTTCATCTTCAACAATGGCAAGGCAGCGACCCTTTTTTGCTTCTTCCTGAGCAATCCCATATAGAGCCAGCCCAGTCCGCAGCACATCCGCCATAGTTATACCTGAACCTTCAGCAAGTTCCTGGAGGAGCTTGTAGGCGGCTGGGGACAAATCAAGATTCAGCCGTTTTCTCTTAAGGGAAGGATCAACAAAGTCAGCTTCACCTATAAGGGCGCGTACTTCTACTTTTACTGGCATCTTAATTCTCTGGAAAACAGGACAGCCGCGCCTTTAGGGTAAGAGCAGGTTGAGCCATAATTACCTTACTCACATCCTAACTTCCTTAGCAAGCAGTAAGCAAGAGGCGCAGAAGCCAGCTTGTGTTGAATGACAGCTAGAGTCATTGAGATGGAGAAGGACTACTTGTTCACAATC
>DATNQR010000367.1:0-2538 GCA_036703905.1 Thermosynechococcaceae cyanobacterium | reverse complement strand
CCAGAAGCTAGGACGCTATGAAGCCGCCATTAATAGTTACGACAAACTGCTGTCCACCGAGCCGCAGCACCCCAAGCTCTGGTATGCGCGGGGCCTAGCCCTCCGCAAGTTGGGTCGGACGGAAGCGGCGATCGCCAGCTTCCAGCAAGCTCTGGAAATTCAGCCCAGTTTCTATCCTGCAACTCGCAGTAAGCTGTTTCTGCTGCTGACCCGCGGACAGCGCCGACACCTGACCTCAGCCCAGCGCGCCACCCTGCGAAACGACCTGAACAATGTGTTGGACTCCTTCAGCAAAACCAAACTGCCAGGACTGGTGACGATCGCCCTTGTCGCTCTTGTCAGTACCCACAGCCATTCGATCGCGCTGTCTGTCTCCGCCATCTTTCTGCTGATCGCGATTGCCAGAGACTTGCTCACCGAAGCCCAACGCTAATCCATGAAACTCGCCCACATCTACCTTTACCCGATTAAATCCCTGGACGGCATTGAAGTGGCTCAGGGGACAATCTTGGCAAGTGGAGCTTTGCAGGGCGATCGCGAATGGGCAATTGTGGATGAGCAGGGAAATTTCGTCAACGGCAAGCGCACCGCCAAGATTCACAGGCTGCGATCGACTTTCGATCTAGTAGCGCGAACAATAGCGATCGGCATTGAGGGCAATCCTCAGCGTCAGGAGTTCTATCTGGATGAGCCAACTCCCCTGGAAGATTGGCTGGGGAATTACTTTGGCTTCCCAGTTCACTTAGTTCGCAATGCTGAAGTGGGATTTCCTGATGATCTTGATTCTCCTGGCCCAACTCTCATCAGCACGGAGACGCTGCAAACCGTGGCTGGCTGGTTTCCAGAAGTAGATTTAGCGGAAGCCCGATCGCGCTTCCGCACCAACTTGGAAATTGCGGAAGTTGAGCCATTCTGGGAGGATCAACTGTTTGGGGCCGTCGATCACCAGATTGCTTTCCAAATCGGCGAGGTGGAACTGGGTGGGGTCAACCCTTGCCAGCGCTGCATTGTGCCCACCCGCAATCACGTCACAGGGGAGCGCTCTGTTGGCTTTCAGAAAAAATTCAGTCAGCACCGCCAAGAATCGCTACCCGCTTGGGTAGATCGATCGCGCTTCAACCACTTCTTTCGACTGGCAGTCAACACTCGTCTAATGCAATCCCAGGAGGGCAAAGTGCTGCGGGTAGGCGATACGGTCAGATTGAGCTGAATAAACTACGCTTCTTCAGATTGGTCAGGGGTAGGTCGATCGCCCCGCTCTAGAGCGGCCGGATTGGGCTGGGTTTCCTCATCTGCATTGTAAGGATAGCCAGATTCTGGCTGAGGATCTTGGGGGCTAAGATCAATCTGTCCAGTGGCAGAATTGCCTTCGGGCTTCGCTGAACTGCCTTTGTGACTTGCGTGTCCGGTCATAGTTTCCTAAGGGGTGTAAACGGTTCTACTGAGTTCCAGCTTAGAAAAGCCGATGATTCGCTGACCCTATCTCAGGGACTAGATCAGATTAGTCCTACTAAGTAGTTCCACTAAGCAGGAGTGCGGAAACGTTGAGCCGCTAAAGCAACCACTGCCAAGACGATCGCCAGTCCGATCGCCGTGCCTGCAATCAAAGTCGTACCGCTCTGCTTGATTGCAACAGCTACTAGCGCCCAAACGATGACTGCGGGAAAAGCTAGGTCACGCTTTCGTACTGCCACCACTGCGGCGATCGCACTACTCACTACCAGCATCACCACCGCCCAGACTGATCCAGAGAGGCCCCAGCCATCCCAACCCGCGCTGTACAATCCGCAAGCCACATTCACCACGGTTGCGACGCTAATCCAGGCGAGGTAGATGCTGATCGGGCGATGGACAGACCAACGTTCGCGCTGTGATGCCCTGCCAGCATCCGAGCCAGTGTCTAGTTGTAGGTAGCAGCCAATTAAGGCCAGCAGCAGCACCAGCATGGCAACGATCGACCCTACAAACCAGCGCGACAGGAATAGGAATATCCAAACCGTTTGAGCAAGACAGGCCAGTACAAGCAAGGGGCGCAGATGCTTGAGCCGAGGATTCGTTCGCTGAGAAGATTGAAGTTGGTAGACTCCCAGCGCCAGCAGTCCAAGGTAGATCAGTCCCCAAATTGCGAAGGCGTAATTGGCGGGAATAACCTGCACAGGCGAGAAGATCGTGTTGGAAATTTCGCCAATGCTGGCCCCGTTCAGGGGAAAAAAGTTAGAGAGCGTGTTGACAACTAGGGCAGCGACAATTGCAACGATCGTTGCCACTTGCCAGCCAAATACTGAATCGGAGCGCTGGCTTAGAGTTTTCATCATGAGTCACTCAAACTTGACAACTTCAAGCTCCCACTCCAGCAATTTTGTGAGTAAGCCTACAAAATTGCTGGAGTAAGGAGCGGTGGTCTATTCAACCCACGTTGCCGCGATAGCCAACGTATGCCAGAACCACGAAGGTAATGATGCCGATCGCGAGACTGGTTAGATACAAAACTGAAGGCTTTTTAAGTAAGGGTTGTTCACTATCCCGTTCAACGGGTGT
>DATNQR010000366.1:0-1546 GCA_036703905.1 Thermosynechococcaceae cyanobacterium | reverse complement strand
ACGCTTTTTTGAGGCGATGTAACCGCGGAAAGCTTCAGAGCGAACTAAGCGGACGCGGGGAATCCGAATGTTGTCGCCCATCGGCACGGGAAAGGAATCAAGCAAATACTCAATCGTCGGACTGATGGACTTCAGCACTGTGCCCAGAGAGTCAAACACGTCAAGTAAAGGCAGAAACAAGCGCTGCAAGCGGCAGTTGAACCGCGACTTGTCCAGCATCTTCGGCATGAAGCCATGCTCCTTGAGATACTGCTGCGTCTGGTGATGATTGCCAACGAAGAATTGGGCTACCACCAGTGCTGTTGTGATTACTTCGGCATCGCTCAGTTGCACTCGGCTATCTTCCGTATTCTCCATTGCTTTGAGCAGGTCATCCATGATGGCCTAGATCGCTATAATTTCGGTAATCATTTTTCCTTCTCCCCTGGCTTTCGGGCTTCTGGGGAGATTTTATTCTCTAGGCTGCGACTGCTGCTACTAACTAGCAACTTGAGTTAGTAGTTATAGATCTGGTTTCTGCCTGTGCTGCGGTAGAACATCACGTCAGGCATCAGGGCATCGTTGCCCAGCCGATTCACAAAGGTGCTATCGATGGCGCTGCCGAGTCGCTGGTTTTAATACTCCAACTGGAAGAATGCCCTGTGCAATCCTTCTCGCACTTCTGAGCGTTTCCGATTCCAATGGGATTGAAAGGTCGGGGCTTCTGGTTCAGCGGCAAGGGTGGTTGCTCAAGTGCGCTGCTGGACGAGGTTGGGAGAGTTTAAGTCAGAGAGCGGTGGGGCGTTAAAGGCGGCAGATAGGGCTTGCCACCACAAAGTTTCAGGGGCAAGAGCGATCGCGGCTTTGAGTCCCCACCCGCGCAGGATTTGTTGTAGCAGGAGGCAGCTATGGGTCAAGCTCTTGCTGACGACTAGCTTGCCGTCAATGAGTTCGAGCTTGGCGCGGGGTTCCCACTGGCGGTACTCGTCGAATAGTTCAGCTGCCATTGTTCTGGACTATCTGAAAGATGCGGTGATTATAGTACCTTTGCTCTGAGCAGGGAATGGAGATTTGTGCCCTCGTTCCGCTGAAGGGCACACTGTTGCCCAAAGGCTCGATCGACTCCATCACTCAGACGAAGAGCGACAAAAACCAACAGACAGATTCAGAAATCGCTTAACTCAACTCGCCAGCCCCAGGTGTCGCAGCACTGACTCCGGCACTTGCCGCCTCAGATCTGCTAGCAGTTCAGGGTCAGACTGGGACGACTCCCACATCTGCTGCAAATCCGCCAAGCACTCCGGCACAAACCACCTTTCCAGGTCGGTTGGAGTCGGATCGCCCCCTGTTTTTGAATCATTAGACGCCGGGGGAGATCCAATACCCTCAGACTCCTCACGCACCGGCCGCCGCGCTTGCCGCCGCTCCAGCACACTCCACAGCCGTTGCCACACCTCTGTGATCAGGTGAAACACTTTCAGCTTCGTGCCCTCGTAGCCCTCGACAGCCCGTGACCACCGAAACTCAAACTTCAGCCCCAACTGTGAAAGCAACTGGTGGATGATCT
>DATNQR010000365.1:0-4287 GCA_036703905.1 Thermosynechococcaceae cyanobacterium | reverse complement strand
AGAACCAGAAAAACCCTGCTTTGGGATGCTGGTTAATGGAATTGGATTTAGATTCATCAAGTTGCTGAAAAATCCTCTGCGTTATGCGCTGTCAAATCAGTTCAGCATTCTGGATGAGGGAAATCAGCTTTATCCAGTTCTTCAAATCATGAAGCGGCTAGGTCAGTTTTAGCAGGATTGCTCAAAAGTTTGTTTAAAGATGCAGTGAGAGAGGTCGATCGAGTGATTAACGGCAACGGTGAAGTGATTCTTTCAGTGCGGAACCTGACCGCAGATGTGGATGAAACCCAGATTCTCAAAGGGCTGAACCTGGAGATCAAAGCAGGGGAAATCCACGCGATTATGGGGCCAAATGGTTCCGGCAAAAGTACCCTATCGAAGATTTTGGCGGGGCATCCGGCCTACACAGTGACCGGGGGCGAAGTGTGGTTCAAAGGCGAGAATTTATTGGAAATGGAACCGGACGATCGGGCTAAGTCTGGACTCTTTCTGGCTTTCCAATATCCTCTAGAAATTCCTGGAGTCACGAACTCAGATTTCCTGCGCGTCGCCTACAATGCCAAGCGCAAACACGAAGGCTTGGAAGAACTAGATGCCTTCGATTTTGATGATGTGGTGCAATCGAAGCTGGAACTTTTGAAGATGGATGCTGCTTTTTTGAGCCGCAGCGTTAATGAAGGCTTTTCTGGTGGCGAGAAGAAGCGGAACGAGATTCTGCAAATGGCTCTGCTGGAGCCGAAGCTGGGAATCTTGGACGAAATTGATTCCGGTTTGGACATTGACGCGCTCAAGGTTGTTGCTAATAGCGTGAACCAACTGACGAAGCCCGAAAATGCAACGCTGATGATCACTCACTATCAACGCTTACTTAACTACATCACGCCGGATTTTGTTCACGTTATGGCGGACGGACGAATCTTGACAACGGGCGGCAAGGAACTGGCGCTGAAGTTGGAAAGCCAAGGCTATGACTGGATCTTGGCAGAAAATCTGGAGGGCGCACGATGACAATTCAAATTTCTCCAACCGAGGTGGGATCAGGTTCTGGAGCAGCGATTCGATCGGCTTACCTGACTAATTTACTGAACCTGCGCCAAGATTTAGATCCTGCGGCAAGCTGGCTGCAAACGATTCGCGATCGGGCTACGGCGACTGTTCAAGAACTGGCCATTCCTTCGACTCGTGAAGAAGATTGGCGCTTCACTGACTTGGCTGGGTTGCTGAAGGTGAACTTCCAAGCCGTTGATCAGTCACCTGCTCTCAGCTTCGCAGAGATTCAGCCGTTTCTGTTACCTGAAGCCATCAATAGTCGCCTGGTTTTTGTTAACGGGGTCTACGATCCGGCGCTGTCTTGTGTGGACGATTTGCCTGATGGCGTAGTGGTTTGCAACCTGATGACCATTGCTGCCCTGATGGATGGGCCTGAAGCGGAAATGGTGGACACTTTGCCTGGCTACTTGGCAGGGTTCAAAGGATCAGAGGAAGTATTCACGGCTCTCAATACTGCCAGCATGATCGATAGCGCGATCGTCTGGATTCCTAATGAACAGGAAGTCGAAACTCCGATTCAGATTTTGTACGTAGCGACCGCAACCCAAACCACGATCGCTCATCCGCGCTGCTTGGTGGTGGTAGAGTCCGACAGTCAGCTAACATTAATTGAAAATTTTGTGTCGCTGCACGAGGGCGTGTATTTGACTAATTCCGTCACGGAAATCTTGGTTGATAACAACGCTCAGGTGAACCACACTAGAGTTCAACGAGACAGCACTGACGCATTCCATATCGGCAAAACGGTGGTGTCTCAAGCGCGAGATTCTCGCTACACCTGCAATGCTATTGGTCTCGGCGCAAAGCTGTCGCGGCACAATTTGGAGGTTCACCAGAATGGTGAGCAAACCGAAACGACGCTGAACGGGCTGACAATGTTGGCGGGGGAACAGCTGGGCGACACCCACAGCTCGATCGCCTTCACTAGGCCTCACGCAACCAGTAGCCAACTGCACAAGTGCATCGTGGACGATCGCGCTCGCGCAGTATTCAACGGCAAAATCCTCGTGCCCAAGCCAGCCCAGTTGACCAATGCTGCCCAGTTGAGCCGCACTTTGCTACTGTCCCCCAAAGCGCGAGTCGATACCAAACCACAGCTAGAAATCACTGCGGATAATGTCAAATGCGCTCACGGTGCAACAGTGAGTCAGCTTGAAGATGATGAGGTTTTCTATCTACAAAGTCGCGGTATCAATCAAGATGAAGCACGCAAGCTGTTGGTTTATGCCTTTGCCCATGAGGTGATCAATCGAGTTCCAGTGGAGTCATTGCGACAGATGCTTTCTCGTGAAGTCGCGGTTGAAACTTAGGTAGGAAATCAATCGCTCATGGCATACCGTAACTTTACGTTTAATCGAGTTCTAGAGTAATTTGAGTTGGATCAACAAGATGTTACTTTGTTTGCTGAAATCAAGCCGATCGAAACGAGTGATTGATTGAAGGAGTTATGTGACGACTATCGACGACTGACAATTTTTGAAGCTGAAAGACAACTTAAATAAGCTGGAATTGAACGAGCTGGAAAAAGTCATTGCAACTCTACAAGCAGTTTTCAACCCCCACTCCTCAACCCATTTCCTAACCATCCCATGACTTTTACTCAAGAAAAAACGATCGCCGCTTCCACTCGTCAAGATTTTCCAATCCTGCATCAGGAAGTGAACGGGAAGCCTCTGGTATACCTGGACAACGCGGCTACTTCCCAAAAGCCGATCGCAGTTTTAGATGCCCTGCGCTACTACTACGAGCACAACAACGCCAACGTTCATCGCGGCGCACATACTCTGAGCGCACGGGCAACCGATGCCTACGAAGGTGCGCGAGACAAAGTGGCGGCGTTCATCCATGCTGCGTCTCGCCAAGAAGTTGTTTACACCCGCAACGCTAGCGAAGCAATCAATTTAGTTGCCTACTCTTGGGGCTTGAACTCCCTGCAAGCGGGGGATGAAATTATCCTCTCAGTGATGGAGCATCACAGCAACCTAGTTCCCTGGCAGCTGATCGCTGCCCGGACGGGAGCAGTGCTGAAGTTTGTGGAGCTAACGGAAACTGAGGAATTTGACTTCGAGCAGTTCAAGTCGCTCCTGTCCAACAGAACAAAGTTAGTTTCAGTAGTCCACGTTTCTAACACGTTAGGCTGCATTAACCCAGTCAAAGAAATTTGTGCAGAGGCGCATCGTTTCGGCGCGAAGGTGTTAGTGGATGCGTGTCAGTCTGTGCCCCATCTGCAAGTAGATGTTCAGGATATCGACTGCGATTGGTTAGTAGCTTCGGGTCACAAAATGTGCGGCCCGACAGGGATTGGATTTCTGTACGGCAAGCTAGAGCTTTTACGATCGATGCCTCCCTTCTTTGGCGGCGGCGAAATGATCGCCGATGTGTTCCTGGATCATTCCACCTATGCCGATTTGCCCCACAAATTTGAGGCGGGAACCCCAGCCATTGCGGAAGCGATCGCCCTCGGTTCAGCAGTAGATTATCTGACCAACATCGGCATGGACAAAATTCATGACTATGAAGCAGAACTGACCGCTTATCTGTTCCAGCGCCTCGCGGAGATTCCCGAACTGCGGATCTATGGTCGCCAACCAAACCCCGATGGCAGTGGTCGGGCGGCCTTGGCGGCTTTTACTGCTGGGGACGTTCACGCTCACGATCTGTCTGCCCTGCTGGATCAGTCGGGCGTTGCTATTCGCTCTGGACACCACTGCACCCAACCCTTGCACCGCTACCTCAATGCTGCCGCCACTGCCCGCGCCAGCCTCTACTTTTACAACACCCGTGAGGAGATCGATGTTTTTGTCGCTTCGCTGAAGGATGCGATCGACTTCTTCGGCAACTTGTTCAGCTAAAAACCTAGTCAGTTATAGCCATAGCCTCATAGATCAGGACGGGGCAGGGTTTTATCCCTGACTGGGGGCAGCTAAACTCAATGTCCTAAGCTCTCTGTCTACAGCCGTGAGAGTCTCAGCGTAAAGAGGTCTTGGCAATCAAACGAGTTTGCTTGCGATCGCCCTCTGATAGCGCTTCTCCTGATTGCAGGCGCGTCGCGTTGGCTTGCAGCACTGTTGCACCGCCGCGATCGCCCATTTGCAGAGCAGTTTTAGCGGCAGATTGCAGCATAGTGATGGCCCCATCCCGATCGCCCGCCTGCAACTTGGTTTCTGCAATCTGGGTTTGGCGATACTTAGCCAGCGCCAGAATGTACTGCTGCACGTGGGGATCGAGAGCGGATTG
>DATNQR010000364.1:0-7243 GCA_036703905.1 Thermosynechococcaceae cyanobacterium | reverse complement strand
ACTTCCACGCCGTGCTTCACGGCAAAGTTGTGAATAGTTCCTGCAAGCGATGAAGGGAACGATCGCCACGATCGCCAACCTTACCCTGATAATGGAATCAGATGTCTTGAAACTCCCCGCCATGCAGACCAGCGATGTCAGATCTCCCGAACGCTCGCGTGAACGTCCCCTCAGTCTTGTGAGCCGGCTGGTCAGCGTTAGCCGCACTACGGGCGAAACCGATGTGCGGCTAACGCTGAACTTGGACGGAACCGGACAGTGCAGCGCCAAAACGGGTGTACCGTTTCTGGATCATATGCTGCATCAGATCGCTTCTCACGGACTAATTGATCTGGACGTGCAGGCCACGGGGGACATTGAAATTGACGATCACCACACGAATGAAGACGTGGGAATCACTTTAGGAATGGCACTGCACAAAGCGTTGGGCGATCGCAAGGGCATTGTTCGCTTTGGTCACTTTGTCGCGCCGTTGGATGAAGCGCTGGTGCAGGTGGCGCTGGATTTCTCTGGGCGACCGCACCTCAGCTACGGGCTGCAAATTCCCACCCAGCGCGTTGGAACCTACGACACGCAACTGGTGCGGGAGTTCTTCGTTGCCATTGTGAACCATGCCCAACTGACGCTGCACCTCCGGCAACTGGACGGCATCAACTCGCACCACATTATTGAAGCCACCTTTAAGGCCTTTGCCCGATCGCTGCGCCAGGCCACCGAAGTTGATCCACGCCGCGCCCAGACAATTCCCAGCTCCAAAGGAGTTTTGTAAAGAGGTTTGCAGCGCATGGGTTTGAGCATTGGCGACCCCGCTCCTGATTTCTGCCTACCAGACGGTCAGGGTAATTCAGTTTGCCTCTCTGCTTTGAGGGGCCACCGCGTGGTGCTGTACTTCTATCCGCGAGACAACACCGAGGGCTGCACGAAGGAAGCCTGTGGTTTCCGCGATGCTTATGCAGCCTTTGAGGAGCGAGACGCAATCGTGTTGGGCATCAGCACGGACGATCGCAAATCCCACGAGAAGTTCACCCGCAAGTTCCAGTTACCGTTTCCCCTCCTCTCCGATGAAGGTGGCCAGGTAGCGGCAGCCTACGACAGTTACGGACTGAAGAAGTTCATGGGCAAAGAGCTTCAGGGCATCTTCCGCAACACGTTCGTGATCAGCCCGCAGGGGACGATCGAGCAGATTTACACAAAGGTCAAGCCCGTCGGCCATGCTGAACAAGTGCTGGTTGACCTGGGCTAGAACTCTTGAATTGCGGTGAGGAGCACATAGTGAAGCCAATGCATCGATCGTGGAAGTTTGTTCAGACTGTGCTGGGCATCATTTTTCGCCATCCAGTGACGGGAACTAGCGTGATTCCGGTACTTCCCGATGGGCGAATCGTCCTGATTCAGCGCCGGGACACAGGAAAATGGGCCCTTCCGGGCGGCATGGTGGATTGGGGCGAGGACGTAACCACAGCAGCAAGACGGGAGCTAAGAGAGGAAACTGGGCTGCAAGTGACCGAAGTTCGGCGACTGGTGGGCGTGTATTCTTCTCCAGAACGAGATGGACGCATCCACTCCATCTGCATTGTGGTGGAGGTGGAGGCCACGGGAACGCTGGCAACCCAGGATGAGGATGAGATTCTCGACGTGCGGGCTTTCTCGCTGGATGCTGTGCCGCTCGGTCACCTCTCCCATGACCACGACGAGCAGTTGCAAGACTACCTCAAGGGCATCACCCGACTGGCTTGAGAATCTCCTGCGGGAGAAGGGATAACGGTCTCTTTCAGTTAAACGGCTCTACGAATACAGAAGCAGCTTGCTACAGAAAGAACTGTTGAGTAGGAAACTTCATACAGACGCGATCGACTGTTCTAGTTAAAGTGAGTCGATCATGCAGTGGTTGCGGAATGATTGTATGGTCAGTAAAGAGCATTTGGAACTGATCAAAGCGTCATGGGCATCGCGATCGACTTTGGCACGAGCAACACGGTAATTGCGCGATGGAATCGGGCTACGCAGCAACCGGAAACCTTGTCACTACCGGGGTTAAGCTTTCGGTCTGGACAAAATCCGCCTTTGATCCCCAGTCTGGTGTATGTAGAAGATGCCAGTCAGGAAAAAGTTGTTGTCGGTCAGTTCGTGCGCGATCGAGGGCTTGATCTGAGCAGCGATCCCCGGTTTTTCCGCAACTTCAAGCGCGGCATTGGTTCCAGTGTGCAGGGATTTTTGCCAGAACTGGACGGTCGATCGCTCCGGTTTGAGCAAGTTGGGCAGTGGTTTTTGAGCCAGGTAATTCAGCAACTCAAAGCCAGTGAACCGGAGACGGGAGAATCGATCGTCTTTACTGTGCCTGTGGATAGCTTTGAGGCCTATCGCCTCTGGCTGGGACGGGTTAGTGAGGTGCTGAAAATCGCTCAGGTGCGAATGTTGGATGAACCAACGGCGGCGGCGCTGGGCTATGGCTTGGCAGACCGAGAGAATTTGCTGGTGGTTGACTTCGGGGGCGGCACCTTGGATCTGTCCTTGGTCAGCCTTGATCGCACTACTCAACAGGCTAAGCCGATCGGTTTTATCCTGAAGTGGGGTCAGAAATCTTTTGCCGAGAAATCAGCACAGCAGCACAAAACGGCTCGGGTAATCGCCAAAGCAGGACAAACTTTAGGCGGCTCCGACTTGGACAACTGGCTAGTGGATCACTTCGCCACCACACAAAATCTCGCCGTTTCACCTTTGACAACTCGGCTGGCAGAGCGACTGAAGATCCAACTGTCGCTACAAACTCAGGCGCAGGAGGTCTACTTTAACGACGAGACGTTTGATAGCTATGAGTTGCAGTTGAGTCGGCCGCAGTTTGAGGAAATTTTGCGGCAGCACCAGTTCTTCGATCGTCTGGATGACTGCATGGCTCAGGTATTGCAACAGGCGCGACGGCAAGGGTTTGAGAAATCCGATATCGATGCAGTGCTGCTGGTGGGCGGCACATCACAAGTCCCCGCCGTTCAATCTTGGGTGCGGCAGTACTTCGACGCAGACAAAGTGCGCTGTGAAAAGCCATTTGAGGCGATCGCCCAGGGAGCCTTGCAGTTAAGCCAGGGCGTTGAGATCAAGGATTTTCTTTACCACAGCTACGGTGTTCGCTACTGGGATCGGCGGAACAACTGCCATAGCTGGCATCCGATCATCAAAACTGGTCAGTTTTACCCCATGCGCGATCCAGTAGATCTCGTGCTAGGGGCTTCCCTGGAGAACCAGCCCAGCATCGAATTAATTGTTGGGGAAATGGGCGCAGAAACCGAGCAAACCGAGGTTTACTTTGACGGCGATCGCCTGATCACCCGCAGAGTTGCCAGCAGTCAATCTACTGTGCAGCCCTTGAATGATCGCGAAGGGGCGCGCAGCATTGCCCAACTTGACCCACCGGGCTTTCCTGGCAGCGATCGAGTTAAAGTTCAGTTTCGCGTGGATGAGCAACGGTTCCTGCGGATCACGGTGGAAGATCTGCTGGCCCTAAGAACCCTAGTGGACGATCAGCCCGTAGTGCAGTTAAGCTAGGCGATCGTCCTAATTGACCTTAATGTGTGCACGGATGCTTTCGGATGCCAGTGCGAGTGAGCTAAAGTGATGCAGAACCGAATCCGTCTGTGAGGAATTTTCATGAGAAAAGGTAGAAGTATTCTGCTCAATGTGGCGCTGGGTTTTCTGACCTGCCTATTTCTAGTTGGCGTTGTTAGCCCCAGCTTCAGCAAAACTGCACCAACCGCCTCTGAGCAGGCCGTAATCCAACAAAGTCTGGAATCGAACTTGGCTCAGGCAAAGGCAGTGCTAATGGCACAGGACAGTTCAACTGCTCCCAGCACCAGCACCTTTAAGAGCTATGTTGCTGTTCTTCAGACCAAGCCTGTGGTTCCTACGCCCTCTTCCAACAATTCCTTTGCATCATCGGGCGCAGTGCTTGTGGGCAATCGTTTTATCGTCCGGGGCGACTATTCCAACCTCACGAGCAGCCTGCGGGACTATGCCACCGATCCTCTGAATCCGCCGAACCCAAACATCACTTCAGGCATTCATATGCACCGAGGCGAACCGGGCAAGAACGGCCCGTTCCAGCAAGCCCTTACGGTTGAACCGTCGGGTGACCGAAGCGGCAGATTTCGCGGGGATTACACGCTGACAGATGAGCAACTTCAGGCGTTGTCAGCAGGCAACCTCTACGTGGACTTGCATACGAAGCAAAACCGGGGCGGCGAGCTGCGCGGCGCTTTCAAGCCCTTCTAGCGTTAGGCAGTAGGGAAGGTAGGTAAATGGGCCTGGCTGGGCAAGACTTAGAGCCTAAGAATTCCTGCCCTTCCCTCACCTTGCTCTCCTACTCCATAGCTGTAGACAGCTTCTTGCTTAGGACGATACTGGAGCTGTTTGGCAACAAGGGGCTTAAGCCCCTTCTCCCAACGAATTTAGCTACAGCTATACCTCTCAAATTCGATCGCCCCTAGCGTGGAATTATCGGGGTCAGGTTGTCTGAGCTACTGGGATTTGAGCTACTGGGAACGGGTTGCGTCTCTCCCAGTGGCTGACTACTCCGAGGAAGGCGATCAAACAGCACTGGAGTAATCGACGAGCGAATCGGCTTGGGAAGAGTAATTGGCCGAGGCAGTCGGCTAGGCGCGCGTTGTTTACGGATGGCTTCAGCTTTATCGGTTTGCCCGATCTCCTCGTAGAGGGCGATCAGCTGCGACTGACCCAGGTCGGTAGCCAGGCTGGTGTTGTCCTCGTCTTGTTGAGTCTGCGCGATCGTCAAGAACTGCTGATACGCCGCGATCGCTTGAGGAAATTGCCGGAGCCGGATGTGGGCCTGGCCTGTCAGATCCAAAGCATCTAGCTCCAAACTTGGATCGGTCTGCTGGCGGGCCAGTTTCATAACTTGCTGCGCGGCTTCCAAGGCGAGAGCAGGCTGCTTTAAGTACTGGTAGCCTCGACCTAATCTCAATAGAATGTCCGCTTCACCGATCGAGTCTCCAATCTCACGGTTCGACTTTACCATCGCTTCCAAAATCAGTAGATCGGCCGGTGTTCCAAAATAGGGTAAGTCGCGGATATATTTCATCATGGCTGAAGTTTGAAGGCGGCTGAGCAGGGGTAGACTTAAAGCCTTCGCTTTCTCCATCTGTCCCAAAGCCGTGTAGCTATTGATCAAGCCCTTAAGCGAGGCAGTTTCTGGGTTAGCTCGGTATAGGCCGTAATCCTGTCCATAGTCCTGTCGATCTTTCCTAGGCAAGTTCCGCGCTAGATCAAAACTCTGCTGGTAGGTTGCGAGCGCGGCGGAGTACTGTTGAAACTCCATATGCAACTCTCCTAGATCCAGCAATGCTCCGATCTCTCTGAGTTTGCCAAGCCTCCGAACCGATGCTAGGATTTGCTGCTGGGCAGCGATCGCCTCCTCTTTCTTGTCCAGTTCTCTGTAAAGCTGAATCAGAAACTGGGAGACTTCTTCCTCTCGGTCAAGGTCTTTTGCGGTTTGCGCCAGAGAAACTGCTTGCTGCGCGAAGGCGATTGCCTGCTGATCCTCATATAGGCTGTAGTACTTGGCACTGATCCGCAAAAGGGCAGCTAACTGACCCTCGCGATCGCCCGCCTGCTGGTAAAGCTTCAGCGCTTGCTGTATCAGGTTCAAGGATTCCTGTGAGGGTCTGCCACCTCCTCCCGCCCGCTGAAGGAGGCGATCGGCTTCCAACTGCTGAGGTGAGGGAGGTGATTGACGAAGGATCGGATCCGGGGGGACGCTAAGCCTTGGTGGCAGTGGGTCGGGCGGGGATGGGGGAAGATTTGGAGCTTGACTCCGAGCAGTCGCCACTAGGAAACCTTGAGGCAGCAGAGCCAGGATGCAGCCGAGATGAGAGAAGCGCATAGAAATTCCAAGGGATTTAGAAGTATGGCAACTGATCTTAAACTTTGCAGATTAAGCTCTGAAGATCAAATCTGATACTGCGTCCTGCCGGAATCTCACTTTAGTTTGGCGAACCTTGCCGAGATCTGCGGAAACTCCAGCGCTGATCTTGAATCCATTTAGTGTCTCCTCAGACCCCAAAGCCTGACTGCTCTGGTGAAGAGACAACCCGAAATAATCAAGAACTGCTCGATCGCCAGACACCCCATTGCAAGACGCATATATGAGCCTGAAAAAATCCTTCACTCAACGCCTTGCTCCTGTTCTGTTCCTCCTTCTCCTGGCTTCCTGTTCTCAGACTAATCAGGCCACTCCGTCAGGGTTTGAAGTTAAGTTGCTGGTTGGTAGCGCTCTGAGCGACTTTTGCAAACAAGCCGCCAGCCAATACAACCAGCAAAAGCCCAAACTCGACAGCGGCAAAGAGTTTTACATTACCTGCGAAGCCAAAGGCAGTGGCGACGTGGTGACGGACGTGATCTCTAAAGCACGGCAGGTGAAATCCGGTACACTGCCAGCCGACTCCCCAACGATCGCCACCCTCATTTCTCTAGACGGCGAGATCTACCAGAGCCAGTTGATCTACCAGATGAATCAACTGGCTCCGGGGCAGAAGTACATTCCCGAAATTACCGACTCAGCGCTGATTGCCAATAGTCCGATGGTGTTCATGGCGCAGGCAGAGGTAGCGAAGGCGCTTCGGAAAGTAGATGCTCCCTTCAAAGCTTTGGTGAACGCCAAAACCCACCGGGAAATTGATGCCGCCGCACCGCCAACTCCGATTTACTTTGTCCAAAGCGCGCCGACTCGATCGAACTCCGGTTTGCAAACTTTAGTTGCTCAGTTCTCTGCTGTCTCTGGTAAGCGTCCCGAAGAACTCACCGTTCAGAATGTGCAGCAATTTCAACCCCAGGTGCAGCAGATCCAGTCCAAAGTCACGCGCTACGGGGTTTCCACAACCGCACTGGCAAAATCAATGGTGCAGAATGGGCCGTTCTGGGCTTCGATCGGCTCCGTCTACGAGTCCTCAGTCATTGCTGCCAATGCTTCCCTGCAACCCGGACAGCCGCGCTACGAGGCGGTTTACCCCAAAGCCACCTTCTCCTCAAATATGCGAGTGATTCTGCCGACTGGGCCCTGGGTCAGCGCGGACGAAAAAGCTGCTGCCGAGAAAGTGCTGACCTATCTACAGTCTGACGGAGCGCAGGCGATCGCCACCAACCTCGGACTGCGCCCCGGCAAGCCTGGTGTGGCGCTGGGAGCCAAATTTACTCCAGAGTTTGGCGTTGATCCTCAGGCGCGGTATGACTCTTATCG
>DATNQR010000363.1:0-2719 GCA_036703905.1 Thermosynechococcaceae cyanobacterium | reverse complement strand
GGTCGGGCACGGGCGGTTGTTGAGTTGCTGTCGGCGCGGCTGAACCGCCAAAAGAATAGTCCTGCTGTCATTCCTCCCACGATCGCCCAGATCCGTCAGGTCGCCAAAGCCCGCAACGCTACCCTGGTTGAGTATTCAGTGATTGATGAGGAAAATCTCTATATTTGGGTGGTGCAGCCGATGGGCGCTGTCACAGCGCGATCAGTAGATTTAAAGCCATTCTTGGAATCCCCAAAAATAACTCTGGCAGACTACGTGCGGCGCGTCCGCGCCAAGGGCATTGGCACTAGAGGCGTAGGTCTTGCTCCTACGAGTCTGCCCCAGCCCAATGCTGACCTGAAGGCGCTACACCAACTGTTGATTGACCCGATCGCCGATCTATTGCCCACAAATCCTAACGATCGAGTGATTTTTATTCCCCAAGGCGCACTGTTTCTTGTTCCCTTCGCGGCGCTGCAATCTGCTCAGGGGGAGTACCTGATTCAGAAGCACACGCTACTGACGGCTCCTTCAATTCAAGTCTTGGAGCTTACTCAGACGCGGAAACCAAGCAACGCCTCTGCCTCCTTGATCGTGGGCAACCCCACCATGCCCAAACTTGTCCTTGTGCCAGGGGAACCAGCCGAGCAGCTGCCCGAACTTCCGGGGGCAGAAGTGGAAGCGAGAGCTATTGCCGAGCTGCTCAAAACTTCTGCCTTGATAGGCGATCGGGCCACTAAAGCCACTGTCAAAGATCAGATGCAGAAATCGCGGCTGATTCATCTAGCCACCCACGGAATCTTGGATGATCAGCGGGGCATTGGGAGTGCGATCGCCTTAGCTCCTTCTTCAGGGAAACTCACAGCTTCGTCTGAGTCAGACGACGGCTTGCTGACCGCGGAGGAGATCCTGGATTTGAAACTCAATGCCGACTTGGTGGTACTGAGTGCTTGCGACACTGGGCGCGGCAGAATCACAGGTGATGGCGTAATTGGACTTTCTCGCTCCCTAATCTCCGCAGGCACGCCCAGCGTTATTGTTTCCCTCTGGGCTGTTCCTGATGCACCCACCGCTTCTCTCATGCAGGAATTTTATCGGAATCTTCAACAGAACCCTGACAAAGCCCAAGCTCTGCGGCAGGCAATGCTGACAACTATGCAGCAAAATCCCAGTCCGCGAGATTGGGCAGGGTTTACCTTGATTGGAGCGGCAGAGTGAGTAGGCGTTTTTTGGCTGCAATCCGATCGCCACACTAGCCCACGCTACAGCCTTGCTGCTAGACCAGAGATTGCTCAGGCTCGACGGAGAGAGCAGCTTGGGGAGGCTGGATCACCGCAGATTCGATCGTCACAGATTCGAGCACCACACAGGAGTTTGCTTTCAGTACTGTCTGGACAGTTAGCGGCTGCTGGGCCAAAATCTCTTCTAGGTTCTCCCAAGCAGGCATAAACGGGGGGAGCGCCAACGAGCAGGCCTTCCAGCTACCCTGAACCTCCACGTTAAGCTGCTGACAAAAGCCACCGCGCCGACCTTCAGGGGTGTAGTACCGACAGTGACGACAGGCTTGCGTGGAAAGGAGGTTCTTCATAAAAGGGGAGCTGCGAAAATTCTATGACTCTATTTTGAAGGATGAGAATTGCTGAGGTTTCTAGTCCTAATCTCTACAAGCTTTTATCAATCAGTGTTTGGAGAATCTATCTCCAAGAAGCAGGTTTAGATTGTCTTTATTTTTAGAGGAATAGAAGAAGCATGACAGAACAGGCCTTAAGCAATTCCCTGCTAAAACCTATAAGTTCCAGCGAAACTGATTGGGGATCAAGGCGATCGAGGTAAAAGAAGACTTTCACACTCTCAACTTTGAGGTAAATACTGAGCAGAGGTGAATGGGGAATTCTCTACAGTTCCTTCTTAATAAAGGAGCAATAACAGCAGAATTTCTGTATTCAACTTGACTATTCTGCCCACTTAGGCGTTTGAACATCTAGACCCTAGAGTCGCTTTAGCCAGTCATCTCAGGCGCAGAGACATCAACCCAAGAGATTCACCAGAGTGGATCGAGAGAATCCTTTGCTATTGTGAGCAATCAAAGTAGATTAGGCTGCGATCGTGGTCACATTTGCCGGAAAACTTTTTCGCTGAAGCGCTGAGGCTCAAAGCTCAACTTGCGGCTTTTCTTGATAATTTCTGAGGAAAATTACTTAAGGGAAATTACTGTTGTGCTTGCCACTGGCTGGCTGCACAAACTCCGCAGACTTGCCAGCGCTGAAGTTCTCCGATCGGCGTGGGACATTGGCACTGAGGACAGAGCGGTAAGGTTTGTCGGCGCGATCGCACTTCCTCAGCCCAGCGCTTAAAAGCTTCAGTTGGGTTGTCCAGGGCTAGAGGAGCCTCCTGTGGGGACTCAAAACCAAGACGACTGGGATGCTTTAGCCACGCCTCCATCTGCTGCTTAGAGCCATCCGCCTGTCTTTCTGATTGACCCTCTTGCCACTGGGCCGTGGAAAACCGGATGTCGGTGAGGGGCTCAGAAAGGTCAGCATTTAGAGCTTGCAAAATCTTCCGTCGCCGGAACACCAACTCCTGGGCCCACGCAGAACTAGAGGTTGCTACGTAAAGCGTGCCCCGTTCCACTGCGATCGGTCGCGTCTGGGCCGCAATCGCCGCCCCCACTGCTTGTGTCCAGGCCCGCAGCAATTGCTGGAACTGGTGCAGTGAGGGGGATTGGCGCTCCAGGCTGCTG
>DATNQR010000362.1:0-8660 GCA_036703905.1 Thermosynechococcaceae cyanobacterium | reverse complement strand
CTAATCATCAGTAAAGTAGTTCAAAACTAAATGAAACCTCTCGTGTGCTAGTTTGCCTGGTGTCACACTCATGATAATGAATTCTTCCCCTCGGCGATTGCAATTTCCCTGTCTCTCCCAAGTTGCTCTTATTGGAGCGCTCTCGACAGTAGGAGTGTTGAGCGGACTGGTTCCCCAACTGGCCCACCGTTCCCTAGCTCTTTCCTTCGAGTCGGCTGCTCTGGCCCAGTCCAACAACCAGATCGAGAAGTACGCCAAAGTTGCTTACAAAATTGAGCTACTGCGCCAACAACTTTACCAAGAAGCACGGGAAAAGATGGGCGGCAACACTCCTGCCAACCTTTGCCAACAGCCCAATCTACCTGGCTCGGTGGCAGCTATCTGCCAGCGCTTTAGCCAAAAATCCGGTGAAATTGTGGCCAGCGAAAGAGACGGCGAGTTTAACGAAGGCGTGTTCAACGACATTACCCGCCGTAAAGCGGGTGATCCAGGGCTGCAAAGACGGATTAATGAAGCGATCGGACGAATCCAGGGTGGTCGGTAAACAAATTAAGGAGGATGGGTACAGCCCTAATCCTCCTTAACTTTGAAGCGATCGTTGCCGTTCATGACCACTTCTCAGGAATCTGGTTACAGTGAGGAAGTAGCTCCCAGCCAGCCAATGCAACCGCTATCTGTGCTTATTACCTTCCTGCTCCTTCAATCCTCTGTTTACTCTCAGCCTTTCAACCCCATGAGTGATTCATCGTCATCTGAGGTAGTTTCTGAGGTATTCAATGTTGCTTCAAGTGCTGCTTCAAGTTCTGAGCGCGCTCAAGCAGTTGAATTCAATCTAAGTGACTATCAATGGCAGCATCGAGTCGCGTTGATCTTTGCGCCCTCGGAGCGATCGCCTGCCTATCAGCAACAAATGCAAGCGTGGCAGGCTGAGGCTGAGGGAATGCAAGATCGTGACCTCAAGGTGGTGGAAATATTGGTAGGAGAAAGTCGAGCCGATCGACAAATCATCACTGCTGCCTCTGCTAACCGCCTCAGACAACAATTTGGAGTTACGACTGAAGATTTTGCAGTGATTCTGGTGGGCAAGGATGGGACGGAAAAGCAACGGAGTCAAGCCCCCGTTGATCCAACCGTGCTTTTCCGCACGATCGATGCGATGCCAATGCGTCAGCAGGAGATGCGCTCCCGACAGTAGTTCGCTCCTGACAGTAGCTCGTACACAGCAGTAGCTCGCATACAAGGGACGCTTTCAACTCAAAGTTCATCATTCAAAACTAACTTATGGTGCGGGCGGTGCTGTGCGGCTACTACGGTCAGGGAAACGGGGGCGATGAAGCGCTACTGGCTTCGCTGCTGCAAATGCTGCCCGATCGCGTTGTGCCCCTGGTTCTCTCTGGCAACCCAAGCGAGACGCGCGATCGCTACGGAGTAGAGGCGGTAAACCGTAAGAATTTCGGAGAAGTACTGGAAGCACTGCGGCAGTCGCAGGTGTTCATCTGGGGCGGCGGCAGTTTGCTTCAGGATGCCACCAGTTGGGTCAGTCCGGTTTACTATGCGGGGCTGATGAAGCTGGCCCAAAAGATGGGCTTGACGACGATCGCTTGGGCGCAGGGCATCGGGCCGCTGAAGCGATCGTTGACCTACTGGCTGGCCCAACGCACCTTTACTCGCTGTACTGCTGTGAGTGTGCGAGACCAGGCTTCGGCAGCGCTGCTGGCGGGCTGGAAAGCGAATTTCACCCTGGCTCCCGATCCGGTATGGGCTTTGGAATCCACGCCGGTAAAGGGGCTGTGGGATTTGCCTGCGCCGCGAGTAGCCGTGAACCTGCGCCGCCACCCAGACCTAACTCCCGATCGCCTCGCCGCCCTCACTCAAGCGCTGATCGATTTCCAGAAGGCCACCCAAACTTGTCTGCTGCTGCTGCCCTTTCAGAAAAGCCAGGATCTGGCGATCGCAGAGGTCATTCAGCCCCAGCTTCCCGGCCCTAGCGAAATTCTGCTGCTGGAAGATCCTCAGCAGCTAAAGGGCGTGTTTCGCGGGGTGGAGATGGCGATCGCCATGCGGTTTCATGGGGTGATTATGGCGGCGGCTGAGGGCTGTCGCTGTTTTGCCCTCAGCTACGACCCCAAAGTTAGCCAACTAATGCAGGCGTTGGATTTGCCCGGATGGGAACTGGAGGATATTCCAGTCGATTCTCAGCAGATTACCCGTACCTGGCTGGAACTCTACGCCAACGGAGAACCACTCTCCAACGATCAGCTTGGCTTTCTGGTCGATCGAGCCTTAATTCATCGCGAAATTCTTCATCAGACTCTTAAGAAACTGTAGGTTGTGCTGACATCCTGGGTCGAGGTGGGAGTCGGAGGGCACGCCTTCAAACTCCGTTGTCCGCTGTGAAAGCACGGGAATAGAGAATTTCTCGAACAAGTGTTATTCTGCATAAATTCGCCCTCACATCGGTTGAATGGCTTTAGCTCTGAGGAACTGGCTTTGTGCCGTTCTAAATCCAGAGGTCGATCGGTGCCATCTGACCTTACTTTCTTGAAAAGTACGTTGAAAATTCACAAAGCTCAAGGAGACTAACCCTGTCATGTTGAAGAAAATTGCTGCTGCTGGCATCGTGTCGCTGTTGGTGGGTTCCGCCCTGCCTGCCGCTGCCCAAACCGCCACAACCCCAGTTCTTGACGAAGAAACTATCACCGGAGCTAGAACCGGAACCCTGCCCACCCCTCCTGTGGTTTCTGCCTTCTTCACCTTGCCCATCAAAACATCAGTGGTGAAGGATGCGTCTATCACAACCAATACCCCCATCACCGATAAAGCCACTTCTGTGGCGGCTTGGGGTGAATCCATCCGTGCCTGCCTGAAGGACAAGCCCCAACTGGTGAGAGATGTGAAGGGCAAAGCAGTTCCCTTCGTGGTGAATGGCTCTGAAGGTCGGATCAAGCTGAACGCTAACGACAAATCCGTTTGTCCAGGCTAGGCTTCGCTCCTTCAGATAGCACCCAGTGACATGAGAAGAGGGGGAGCAGCGATCGCTGCTCCCCCTCTTCTCACTAACTCTTCCCGCTTGTTACTAGGCTTGTTACTAGACTGATTAACTGGCTACTAGACTGAAATTACTTCCAGACCTGAAAAGCGTCTGGCAATTTCAGACTTTTTTTCCGGCTCAGCAAGTAGGTGGCCATCTCACCTTTGCCTTTGACTTGAATTAGCCCACGGGACTCGAAACTGTACCGATGTTTCAGGCGATCGTAGGTAGCTTCCGTGACTTGAATTTCGCCCGGAATGCCGTGGGATTCCATGCGGCTGGCAATGTTCACAGTGTCGCCCCAGAGATCATAGATGAATTTTTTGGTGCCGATTACCCCCGCAATCACGGGGCCGGTGTTGATGCCAATGCGGATGTTGCAATCGTAGCCTCGACGCAGGTGAAACTTGGTGACTTCGCTCTGCATATCCAGAGCCATCTCAGCGATCGCCTCTGCATGATCAGCTCTAGGCACGGGCAAACCGCCGACAACCATGTAGGCATCGCCGATCGTCTTAATTTTCTCAAGACCGTGCTTTTCGGTGAGGCGATCGAACTCAGAGAAGATTTCGTTCAGCATGGCCACCAACTGGGCCGGGGGCAGCTTTTCAGAAAGTTTGGTGAAGTTTACTAGGTCGGCAAATAGCACAGTCGCTTCGGCAAATCCGTCTGCAATGCTGCTTTCGCCTTCCTTGAGCTGCTTGGCGATCGTCTCTGGCAGGATGTTGAGCAGCAAACGATCGGATTTCTCCTGCTCCACTGTGAGCTGCTGGTTAGATTGGCGCAGTTGAGAAGTGCGCTCCACTACCCGCAGTTCCAGCTCTCTGGAAGTTTGCCGCAGCCGAGTGATGACTAGCCCGATGCCTGCCAGCGCCAGCACCAGCAATCCCGACAGCATTGCAAAGGTTCCCCGCAGTCCCGCCTGGGTTTGAGCCATGAAGTTGTCGAGGGGCTGGACGATTTCCAAGATACCGCGCACGTCGCCTACCTTCCAATCGCGTTTGGGGCTATCAGGGTGGGTGTTGTGGCAGGCCACGCAGCTGGGCTGCATCCGATCGGCTTCGGCGTAGCGTAGGGACGATCGACCTTGGAAATTTTCCACTCGCACAAAGGGTTGAGTTGGGTTCTGCCGCAAGTTCTGGAGGGCAACGCGCTCAAAATCATCCCTTGCGCCACCATCTTGCTTGCGCCAGCGAAACGGAAAATCGCTGTAGAGCCGAGCCGACATTCCAGGGTGTTGCTGGCTGATGGACTGACTGAGTTCGATCAAAAAAGTGGCGGGGAGAGGAATTGCTCCTGGAGTTTTGGCGTAGTCTGGGGTGACGCTGACTGCCTTGTGAACTTGCTGCAACCGTCCCACGGCATTGTTGCTGTAGAGGGTACGGGCTTCACGGATGGCTTGAGCATAGAGTCCGGCGCTTTGAGTGGCCTGGGAGCGGATCAGATCCGACGAGAGCCGCGACATATTCAGGAGCGCTCCACCCAGACCTGCAATAAACAAAATTGCCAAAAGTGGGATCGTGCGCCGGGTCAGGACTTGCAGAATAAAGCTAAGAAACTTGCGGACAAAGGAGCGGGGCGCGCGATCGCTCAACCAGAGATCTGCCGGAGTCATGAATTTTCTTCCGTCTTAATGCACCAGTCTGTTATCTCTTCGGCTCAATAGGTGTCTCGTCAGGACAAGTCGAGAAAACTTCATGAACTGCCGCCAAGATTGCAGCAGTTGCGATCGAGATACGTAGTTCTTCATCCCAGTTTCACAAAGAATTTGAAATTCTCCTGATTTCTACTGAAGGTTCCTGAATAAGCTAACGCAGGCCCATCCTCTAGATTCAGGACATTTTGTATTCTGGAGAACTGCGATTTCTCCCACTTAAGGTTTATACATAAATGAACTTATTCCTTGCCATAGCTTTAAACGTTGACAAGCTACAGATTAATTTCCCTGGTTAACAGAAAGTTTTTGTACAAGTGACCTACAGACGTGATCGCGAACTTCTCAGAGATTCTGCGACCACGTTTCTAACTTCAACCCGGGAGAGTATTCAATGTTAGGAGTCAGCAAGCTGTCTCAATCCGAACATCAGATGCACTTGATTCGGTGGGGACTAACGATCGGCTGGGTCGTGATGATTTTCTCCTTGTTTTGGAATCCCTTCGCTGCATTTCTAGCGAACCCTGAGAATATTTGGAGTCCGTTTCGCTTCGAGCCAAATCAGTGCATTCTGGTTCAGGGAAATTGTTTAGTTCAAAAGCCCTATGCGATCGCCAGTTTTGTTTTCTGGTCACTAATTGTCCCTACTTCGATTCTAATTCTTCTAGTATTGGGGCACGAAACCTGGCGGCGGATTTGTCCGCTTTCCTTTCTCTCTCAAATTCCTCGTGCTTTAGGAATTCAGCGCAAACGCAAGAGCGAAAATTCCAAGACTGGAGCAGTACGCTACGAATTAGTGAAAGTCCGTAAAGATTCCTGGCTAGGGAAGAATCATCTCTACGTGCAGTTTGGATTGCTGGCGATCGGTTTGGCAATTCGACTCCTCTTTGTTAATGCTGACAGCATTGCTTTGGGAATTTTTCTAGTCGCAACAATTTTGATCGCGATCGCGATCGGCTATCTTTACGAAGGCAAGAGTTGGTGTCAGTATTTTTGTCCGATGGCTCCGGTGCAAATGGTGTTTAACGGGCCACGTGGCTTGCTGGGAAGCGAGGCTCATCAAGGACAAAAGCAAGCTGTGACTCAATCCATGTGCCGAATTGTGGACAAAGAAGGCAAGGAGAAAAGTGCCTGCGTTGGCTGTCAATCTCCCTGCATTGACATTGACGCAGAGCGCAACTATTGGGAAACCTTTAGCAAGCCTGGATACAAGTTTGTTCGGTATGGTTATGTCGGATTGCTATTGGCATACTTTTTGTATTATTTCCTGTATGCCGGCAATTTTGACTATCTATTCACAGGAGCCTGGTTGCGAGAGGCAAATCAGCTAGGAGCGTTATTTAGTCCAGGGTTTTATATTTTCGATCGACCAATTCCTATCCCTAAAATTGTTGCAGTTCCCCTTACGCTAGCTTTGCTTGTTGCTCTGAGCTATTTCGCCCTATCGGGGCTAGAGAAAGTTTACAGAAGCAGCTTCAAGGAGGGGCAGCGACTGTCTCAGCAGCAGATTTCTCACATTATTTTTTCGCTGTGCACTTTCGCTTCGTTCAATTTATTTTTTGCGTTCACCAGTCGATCGCTCCTAGGGGCGGCTCCTCTTCCGGTGCAGTTGGTATTCAATGGCTTTCTGGTTCTAGTCAGCACGCTCTGGCTAGCACGGACACTCGATCGTAGTTCCGATCGCTACACTCGTGAAAGCCTAGCAAACACATTACGACGACAGTTAAGCAAGCTGACGGTAGATTTTTCGCGGTTCCTGGAAGGTCGATCGATGGACGATCTCAAGCCAGAAGAAGTGTACGTTTTGGCAAAGGTGCTGCCAGGATTCAGCCAGGAAAACAGCCTTCAGGTCTACAAAGGAGTCTTGCGAGAAACTCTAGAGCAAGGCAACGCAGATTCTGCTTCCAGCCTAGAAGTCCTCAAACAAATTCGTCAAGAACTAAACATTAAAGAGGAAGATCACTTCTCTGTTTTGACAGAATTAGGGGCCGCAGAGCCAGAGCTACTTGATCCAAAAAAGCGCCGCACTCGTGAGAGTCAACTGAGGATTGAGAGCTATCGACAAACCTTGGCCTCAATGCTGCTAGCTCTAGTGGATGGAGGCATGTCGCTACAGGAAGCGGTACAGCGCCAGAAGAAACAAATTCAGTTCTTGAAGCTGGAGTATGGCATGACTTCTGAAGAAGAAGACGCAGTTCTCAGCCAGTTATTAGCGGGCGAGAAAAGTACAATTCTCCGTAAGGCTGAGATGCTTCAAGAGCAACTGCGAGAGTTGGCGCTGCGCTACAAAGTGCTGAGTCATGCCAATTTAGAGCCTTACGTGGCTGTGTTTGATTTTCTGCGGCTGATTGCAGTACAGCACAAGCAGCAAATTCTAATCAAGCAAATGTTGGGTTTGCTAGAAGTTTTGGGAGATGCACCCGACGCGATCGTTTTGGCCAAGTCGACTCGCGCGATCGCAGTTCAAGCTCTGCCCGAAATTCTGCAATCCTCAGAGGGTTCTTCGACGTGGAAACAGCGACTCAAGCCAGAAGTATTCGCTGCTCTAGAAAACACTGCCTCAGACAGCAACCTGACAACTTCGATCGAGAGGTTAGAAAGTTCTGAGTCTCTGATTACCGTTCTAGATGAACTCACCCACGAGCTAGATCCGTTAGTTCAGTCTCTAGCCTTGCATGGCTTGAATCTGTTAGCTGCTCAGAAAGCAACGGACAAAGCAAAACAACTGTTGAATTCGGACAGCAAAGGTCATTGGCTCGTTAAAGAAACAGCGCAAAACCTGCTAAATCATGCTCGAACTGATACAGAAAGTGGAGTATTGACGCTGGTGACTCAAACTACAATCGCAGGTCAAACCGAGACTCAACTGTTTCAGCAGCCTGTGGTACGGGTGGGCAGCAGTCCCGTGAATGATATTGTGATCGATCGCCCGGAAGTGGCTCAACATCACGCCATCTTTTTCCTGGATAGCGAAGACTACAGTGTGCTGGATCTAGGCTGTGGCGGCGTGTATTTGGGTGAAAAATTCTTGAGCAACAATCGCGATCGTCTTGTTCAGGGTCAAACCGTTCGTCTGAGTAAAGCAGCCGATTCAGCAATTACTGTTCACTGGGAAAAGCAACGATTACAAACTCAAGTTCTGACTGAAGAAATGGGCACGATCGAAAAAGTTCTCCTATTGTTTGAGAGCCGATTCTTTAAATCCTTGAAGCCCGACGCTCTGATTGAACTAGGGCACAGTGCTGCGGTCAAGATCTACACTCAAGGAGAGCAAATGTGTGAGGCAGGCGCACCCTCCGATTCTATTCTGCTGCTGGTGGATGGAGTTGCAGATGTTGTCGTTCTGCGGGGAGCAGAGGAACAAGTGGTGGGCACAGTGAACAAAGGAGAAACGATCGGAGAAATGGGCGTTTTAACTCGACAAAGACGTTCTGCCTCGGTGGTAGCTGCCTCGGAGTATTGTCGATCGTTGATTATCCAGGCAGATAAATTTGATGGAGTGTTACGGCAAGATCCAGAAGTAGCTAGAAATCTATTGGTAGTGTTGAGTAGCCGTCTGCAAAGCATGACCAGCAAGGTTCGCTGAACCCCTGCTTGAGCTTGAGAAACAAGCAGCTTGAAAGCCGAACAAGGGATAGCTTAAGTCCCAAGTGGTGCATGAGATTGTTGTTGAAAGAGCAACAAGATCATGAGAACTCCAAGGATGGTTACTCCAGCTCGTTGAGAGGACGTTTGATCTATAGAATGGAGGTCAAAGCCAACGCCAACAGAAACATTTTAAGATTCTAATGGTTGTATTGGCTGTAGTTCCATCCTCGTCACTTGCTAGTTTTGGTTGCGGGTTTGCCGAGCTAAATCTAGCAGGGCTTCCCATCGCTTTTGTAGTTGCTTGGCCGTGCATTTCAGGTCGCGCAAAATTTCGCCATCCGCGGCTTGAGATCGCTTTAGTTCCAGCAAGCGGGATTGCTCTGGAGT
>DATNQR010000361.1:0-14156 GCA_036703905.1 Thermosynechococcaceae cyanobacterium | reverse complement strand
CCACCGATCGCAGGAGGGCAGCTGCTTCTGCGCTTTCTTCGTCGGTGTTGCCGTGGATGTAGAGATCGCGGGCGAGGGGAAGGCTGGTTAGGGCCCGATCGACCAACTCCGGCAAGGGCATTGAGATTGCTCCCTGAATGTGGCGATGGTTGAACTCTGTTCGTTCACGCACATCTACGATCGTCAGGGCTGGTTCTCCCCAATCCAAGCGGGATTTGAGGTCGTACACAAGAGACCGAGGCTTGAAGGGCGGCGGCACGGGAATCAGGCTAAAGAAACGGTTGGTAAGGAGGTTCATGGGGAGGAGCTACTTTTCAAGACTACCTGTAATGTAACAAGTTATATCTTGAGTTAAGAATTTTTATTGATAAGTAGTTTACAAAATTGCCGTTTTGTGGGCTCCTTGAACTAGCTGACTACTCCCAGTGTTTCTCCATTCTCTAAGCTCACAATTGCGAGATTGCTCAGGACAAGTAAGAAGCTGTCCTGAGCAACACAAAGCGAGACTAGAGTTTTTTGACTGGAGGCTTCTGAACTAGGGCGACTTCTCGAAGTCTGCTTTCTGAGTTTCCAGGTGGTGGGTCACGCGGGAAACCACGTTGTAGGCATCAGGGCCAGGGTCAAGAATCACACCGCTTCCCTCGATGGAGCCTTCGATGGCCTTCCAGCTTTCTAACCCACCTTTGATTTCAGCAACGTTCTGAAACCCGTTTTGGCGCAGTTGGGCGGCTGCCTGGGAGGTTTCGTCATCTGATGCGCCGTAAATGTAAATGTCCCGCTTAGGCTCTAGAGAGGACGTGGCTCGATCAACCAAGTCAGTAAGCGGCATGGCCATTGCGCCCTGGATGTGGGACTGGTTGAAAGCTTCACGATCGCGCACATCGAGGATCGTCAGGGCTGGCTCGCCCCACTCCAAGCGAGACTTCAAATCCTCGGCAGAGGACTGGGTTTTCAGTCCTGGTGGAGTCGGAGTGATATTGGGTAACGCCTCTTTAGCATCTTTAATCAAGTCTTCGGGATTTTTCATAAGGTTTTTCTCATCAGTCACTTCACTCTGAACTGTAGTTAGAAATTCAATTTCTCTACTCTTTCTGTGGGTGGAATTAATCAGAAAAACAGTGAAAAGCTCTAGGTTGTGTCAAGGGCGAAGCCTTCAACACAACCTAGAGCTTTCATCTTGATTTAAAAGTCTACAGAACCCACAGCTATACAAACAGCTTAGGACGTTGGATTTGAAGGGTATGGGGTGCAACGCCGCTAGTCAGGGGTTCCATCCCTGTAGCCTGTCCTACTCTATGGGGCTATGGCTCTAAGTTCGCTCACTCCGCTTCGGCTTCCTCAGTTTTCTCCGGCTTCAGCAGTGGGAAGGCAATCACATCGCGAATGCTGGCGCTGTCGGTCAGCAGCATGACCAGACGATCGATCCCAATCCCCAATCCCCCCGTAGGCGGCATTCCATACTCCAACGCGGTGAGAAAATCCTCATCCACATCGGGGGCTTCTAGATCTCCGGCGGCTCTGCGATCGGCCTGAGCTTCCAGGCGTTGGCGCTGGTCGATCGGGTCGGTCAACTCCGAGAAGCTGTTGGCAGTTTCGCGTCCCACCATGAATAGCTCGAAGCGCTCTACCAGTCCGGGCTGAGAGCGGTGAGGTTTAGCTAGGGGCGAGATTTCTACGGGATAGTCGATGACGAAGGTAGGTTGGATCAGCGTGGACTCAACTCTTTGCTCAAAGGCTTCGTTCAGGAGGTTGCCGATCGTCTCGCACTTGTCTACGTCCTGCAAGCCTGCGCTCTTTGCAGCGGCCTTTGCTTCCTCTAAAGTCTGAAACTGTCTGAAATCAACCCCAGTCTGCTCCTGCACTGCGTCGTGCATGGTGACTCTGCGCCAAGGCGGAGTCAGATCGATAGGTTCGCCCTGGTAGGTAATCTTCAGAGTTTTCAGCACGTCTTGAGCCGCCGTGGTGATCAGCGTCTCCGTCAGGCTCATCATGTCGTTGTAGTCGGCGTAGGCTTGGTAGAGTTCGATCGTCGTGAACTCTGGGTTGTGGCGAGTGGAAATGCCTTCGTTGCGGAAGACCCGCCCTAGTTCAAACACCTTCTCAAACCCTCCCACCACTAGGCGCTTCAGGTGTAGCTCGGTGGCGATCCGTAGATACAGATCCATCTCCAGCGTGTTGTGGTGGGTAGTGAAGGGTCGAGCCTCGGCTCCTCCCGCTTCGGCAGTCAGCACTGGCGTTTCGATTTCAATAAACCCCTGCTGATCCAGGTAGCGCCGCATAGAAGCAGTGATCAGCGCCCGCCGCCGAAAGGTTTCCCGCACTTCGGGATTGACGATCAGATCCACATACCGTTGCCGATAGCGCTTGGCCACGTCCGTCAGCCCGTGCCACTTGTCTGGCAAAGGTTGCAGGGATTTAGTCAGCATGGCGTAGTAGCGAACGTAAACCGAGAGTTCACCTTTCTCAGTGCGCCGAATTGTTCCCTTGACCCCCAGAATGTCGCCCACATCCGTCAACTGCTTCAGGTGATCGAAGGCCTGGGGTTGGTCGGCCATGGTTTCCTGAATTCTGGCTTTATCCAAATAAAGCTGAATTACGCCCGTTTCATCCTGCAGGGTGAAGAAAGCCAGCTTACCGAACACCCGCCGCGCTAGGATGCGACCCGCGATCGCCACGTCTACGTCCACATCTTCCCCCGCCGCCAAATCTGCGTACTTTGCCTGCAAACCTGCGTTGTGGTGCGTCACTTCCCAACGGTAAGCGTAGGGATTTTGTCCCGCTTGTTTCAGTTGCTCCACCTTCGCCAGCCGCGCCGCACGAATTTCTTCTAGCGTGGAGGTAGGAGCATCGGAACCGGACTGAGGGGAACGGGAATCGCGGGACATAGTAGAGTGCAGAATTAAGTGTAGATAAGCAGGGACATAGGCAGGACGATCAGCCTGTCTAGAAGCTTCAATTATAGGAAGGAATGGCAGTTCCGGGCAGTTGCGCCCTCAGGGTTAGGGTGCAGCCAGATTCCGCTCCAAAAATTCTTGCACAGCGATCGCGCTAGTGGCCAAGCCGCTGTCGTCCTCCAGCAGTCCCTTGTTCACGCCGACCATTTCGCCGCGATCGTTGAGCAACGGGCCACCGGAGTTTCCTGGCTTCAGCAGTCCAGGGCTAGTCTGCAAACTGCCGCGCTCGGTAATGCGGGTAAAAGTTCCGGTAGTGAGGGTTCCCGCTTGGCCGAAGGGACTGCCGATCGCAAACACCGTTTCTCCTGGCTGAAGCGTCAGGGATTTGACTAGAGGCACAACGGGAAATCGGGCCGCGGTGGTTAGCTGAATCAAGGCCAGGTCATTGCGAATATCGATCGACCGCACTTCGCCTTCATAGACGGTTTGATCTGCCGTCTTAACTGTCACTTGGGCAGTCTCCCGAACGACGTGCCGATTCGTAAGCACCCAACCCGTCGATCGCACAAAGCTCCCCGATCCCACTTCTCGCCCCGCGTAAACCGTCACCACAGCAGAATTGACTTGACGATAGACTGCATCAGCAGGATCAATTTCACGCTCAGGCTGAGGCGATCGATCAACCTGTGGACTGGGGGACCGACTGGGAGACGGACTGGGAGACAGACTGGGGAAAAGCTGCGGAGACTCAACGGCTTGAACCCGGGCAGCTTCAGGCTGAGGAAGCGATCGCAGCCCCACAGTGGCACTGCCCAACAGCGCCAGAGCTACAAGCAAACCGTGGAATCGACCTGGCCGAAGTTTCACTGCCCCAACCTCCGCAGCCAGCCGCGAAAGAGCCTCAACTGTTCTTCGCAATTCTAGCCTGTCCCACTCTGGGAACTTTGTCAGTTAAGCTGAGCCAGTGCTGGCACAGGGGCTAGGGTAGGGAGGCAATCGAACTTTGGAAAGGGTAGTTTCTTTTCGTCAGTCGAGGTACGGAAGCCCACGCTGAAGAACTTTTGGAACATCTTCTAAAACTCTGGCTCATCCGTCAGTGTCTCAATGATCAGATCCACCTGCTTTTGTCGTTGCGATAGGAAAGTCTCGCACTGACGCAGATAGTCCACGGCGGCGGCGAATTGGTCAAACACCTCAGCAAGCTCCAGTTTGCCCGATTCAATTTGAGCAATGATGTGCTCCACTTCCTGAACCGTCGCCTCATAATTCCAGCTTTCGGCGTTCCAGTCTTCAGCGCTTGGAGTCGTGGGTCGATTGCTGCTCCCCCGCTCAGAGGGAACTTGATTAGAATCCGAGAAATCACTCACAGAAATGTTGCCCGACCAGAATATAGAGATAGAGCAAGTATAGACGTACTGGAAGGCGGGAGTAGCCAGGGTTTCGGCTGCCTGGATGAATCACGAGTCTAGAATCTCCGTCACCCTGACCTTCAACTGTCCCTGTCCCAGCCGCACCGAGAGTTCTTGATCAGGCTGAAGATCGATCGTGGAGCGAACGATCGCCCCATTCTCCAACCGCACCACCGCATAGCCCCGCTTCAACACAGCCTGCGGGTCGAGGGTAGCTAGCTTGTGCCGCAGTAGTTGGCAGTGCTGAGTAGCCTGCTGAATTTGCAAAGCGCTGTCCTGAATTAGCTGCTGGCGTTTCCAGTTCAGGGTTTGCCGCTCTTGCTGAATTCGCCGATCGAGGTGGAGACGACGCAGACGATCGCGCAGGCGATGTATTTGGTCTTGGGCTGTATCCATACAGTGGGTCATGGCCCCATTCAAGTTGAGTAGCCGTTCCTTGTGTTCGCTGGTGAGGTCTGTCAGGAGAGGAACAGCTTGCTCGGCGGCAGCGGTGGGCGTGTGGGCGCAAACATCGGCTGCTAAATCCGCCAGGGTTTCGTCCCGCTGATGCCCAATGCCTGCAATCACGGGAACAGCACATTCCGCGATCGCCCGCACAACTCGTTCGTCATTAAAACAAGCCAAATCCTCAACTGCACCGCCGCCTCGTGATAGAATTAGTACATCTGCTCTACGATCGCGCTCAACGCGCTGAATCGCATCGACGATCGATCCTGGAGCCTGATCCCCCTGAACCAACGCTGGAGAGAACAACACATGAAGCCCTGGATACCGCCGCCGCAGCGTTCTTTGAATGTCTCCCCAGGCAGCAGCTTGAGGCGATGTCACCACTGCAACGGTTCTAGGATGGAGCGGTAACGGGCGTTTGTGTTCCGGGTCAAATAGTCCCTCCGCCTCCAGGCGATGCCGCAGTTGGCGATAGCGCAGGGCCCGCAGTCCTTCGCCCCCCGGCAACACCTGCCACACTACCAGTTGATATTGTCCCTTCTGAGGACGCAGGTGAACTCTTCCCAGCACGATCAATTGCTCTCCCTGAGCCGGAGTTGTCGCCAGTTTCTCGATCTGACTGTTCCACACCACGCAGCTAATCGCAGCCTTTGCGTCTGGGTCTTGCAAGGTGAAGAGCAATCCACTCCGGTAGCGCGCGGCACTGGAGACTTCCCCCGTCACCCACACTTGGCGCAGTTGGTCGTCTTGCTCCAGCAAAGCCTGAATATAGGCGGTTAACCCAGCCACAGACAGGGCGGTATTGGGGATCAAGAGATTGGGAAGCATAGGAAACCGGGTTTGCTTGGGCTTTAAAGCGGACTTCTCTATCAAACCTGAAGAATCTGCTTCATCTTGTTGCAACTTCCTTCAGGGTAACTAGACTCTAGAAAAAGAAAGTGTATCGGTTTCGCCCGTTTAACTCCAGCAGTAGCTAATATTCCCAGCCAGAATTCCTAGAATAGATCTTCCACCGATCGCTCTACTAACCCTTCCAACTCCCCTACAGTCGCATTGAGGCGCTAATGGCAACTAAAACCGAAAGTAACGATAAGCAAAAAGCCCTGAGCTTGGTTCTGACTCAAATTGAGCGCAACTTTGGCAAGGGCAGCATTATGCGACTGGGCGATGCCACCCGGATGAAGGTGGAAACCATCTCTAGTGGTGCGCTGACATTGGATCTTGCCTTGGGCGGTGGCATTCCCAAAGGGCGCGTAGTGGAAATCTACGGCCCAGAAAGCGCGGGCAAAACCACCTTGGCTCTACACGCGCTGGCCGAAGTCCAGAAGGCGGGCGGTGTGGCAGCGTTTGTGGATGCAGAACACGCTCTTGATCCGATCTACGCTGGGCATCTGGGCGTGGATGTGGATAATTTGCTGGTGTCGCAGCCAGACACAGGCGAAGCAGCGCTGGAGATTGTGGATCAACTGGTGCGATCGTCAGCGATCGACATCATTGTGATCGACTCGGTGGCTGCCCTAGTTCCCCGCGCTGAGATCGAAGGCGAAATGGGTGATTCTCACGTCGGTTTGCAAGCCCGATTGATGAGCCAGGCGCTGCGGAAAATTACCGGAAGCATCGGCAAATCAGGCTGTACGGTCATTTTCCTCAACCAGTTGCGCCAAAAGATTGGTGTCACCTACGGTAGCCCCGAAACCACCACAGGTGGACAGGCCCTCAAGTTCTATGCCTCCGTGCGTCTAGACATTCGCCGCATCCAGACCCTTAAGAAAGGAACGGAAGAGTACGGCATCCGGGCAAAGGTGAAAGTTGCTAAGAACAAAGTCGCGCCGCCGTTCCGCATTGCCGAATTCGATGTGATCTTTGGTAAGGGCATTTCTACTCTGGGGTGCTTGGTGGATCTAGCCGAAGAAACTGGCGTGCTGGTGCGAAAGGGAGCCTGGTATAGCTATGCTGGCGATAACATCAGTCAGGGTCGGGACAATGCCATTAAATACATGGAGGATAAGCCCGACTTTGCCAAGCAGATGGAGCAGGAAGTACGTCACAAGCTGGAAATAGGCACAGCCGTCTCGGCGACAACGGTGGGCAAAGCTGACGAGGACGACGACATAGACGAGGAATTGACCGAAGACGAATAGGGTTCGAGCTCTGGCTAAATGGCCAGAGCTTGAAAACAGTCTCAACTTATAGCCATAGCCTCATAGGTTAGGCAGGGGTGCACGGGTTCTAAACCTCTGCACCCCTGCCTAACCCAACGTCCCAACCTATCTGTCTACAGCTATAAGTTCCAGAAAAATACCAGATCAGAGCTTGCGCTGAAGAGAGCGCCCGACCCCTTAAAAAGGGAGTTAGGCGCTCTTCTTTTTAAGGAGGGCTGGGGAACAGGGTTTCAAGCCTCAAGTGCGTAAGTCCTATAAATAAGGCCCTACTATTCTGCGGTGGAGCCTTGTCTAACAGGTCATTGCTTTAGAGATACCAAAGGGCGGACTGCTTCTGATCGCTCCTGGCTTGGACGATCGGAGTGCCACCATTCCTTGACGATTTTGGGCAGTGATACCGAGTAGAGGGTGATAACGATCGGCTCCTGCGATCCCTGTCCCACAATTTCCACACAGTAGGAAGGATGGGTCATGGTGGACAGATCTACCGTGAAGCGCCGTCCAATGCGCCGCCAACTCGGCTCCTTGCCGCGCCACTGCAAACGGCAGCAAGGCCAAGGCAGCTGTTCACGATCGAACAAGCGGCAGCACGGGCCAACAATCCGGTAGCTGAAGTGACAGCCGGGACTGGTGATGATCTGTCCAGGCTCAAGCGGGTGGGATTCCCCAACTTCTCCCATCGACACTTCTCCTATCGCCACTTCTTTAACTGACAAGTTTTAACTGACAAGTTCTCCATTGACAATGCCTAGGGCAACGCGCTGATCACTGCGGCAGCAATGCAAAGCCAGATTAGCACCCAAATCACGGAACCGGGTAGGAAGGACAGTACCCCAAACCCTCTCAGCAACCACACGAAAGCAGTGAGAGCCAGAATTATCAGAAACGTCAGGAACCGAGGACTGAGATAACGAATCATTGGGCTTGTCTTCCTTGAGCTTATCTTCCCTTCTGGTTACGAATGCCGCTCAGGATGCCAAAGCCGATCGCCAGCAGCACCAAAGCCCAAATGACATCATTCGGTAGCGTTGTTAGCAGCCCAAAGCCCTTCAGGAGAATCAAAACTGCCATCATGACCAGCATGATACCGATGATGTACAGAAGGATGGACATACCTAGATTAGAGGAATTCACGAATCCTGGCTCCTGGCGGAAAGGGTCGGAAAGGTCAGCCCTTATTGTGGCATGGTGGGTTGGCGTGGGTTGGAACTGTTGGAAAAGTGACTCGTGAACTTCACTGCTGGGGTTTTTGATTCAGACTTGTCCGAACTGAGCTACAGCGATCGAGTTCCATGCATTTCTCTCAGCTCATCCCTACCTACAGCCTTGCTTCATCTCAGAACCGTACTTTTACAGGAAGTGACTTAAGAATTTCTTCAAATCTTCATCATTAGCTTGTCCCTTTTTCACAGAGCGCAGGGTACCTTTCTAAATAGGCAAGCTAAATGGGCAAGACGTTTAAACTTCGGCATTCACTTACGTATCTTGAGTTAACCCTCATGGCTACTTCCACCTCCCCAATGTCCCTTGCTTCGGTTGACGATCGCCGCAGTCTCAGCGCTCTGCTGGAGGGCGAGATTTTGACAGACACACGCCCTCACACCGCTTGGGGAGCAGCCGTGACGGCTCGGATGTACCTGCCGATCGCCCAGTCTGTTGTTTGGGAGCGGGCGATCGACTATCCTCGCTGGGTCGAGTATATACCTGCCCTCATCCACAGCCAGGTTCTCAACGCAACTGAAGCTCAGGGCCTCAGTCGGTGCAAGCGGATCTATCAGGTAGCCAGCAAGAACTTTATTCTGTTTAGTGCTACCGCAGAAATCTACTTGACTGTGGTAGAAACGCAGCCTCAGCGCATTCAGTTTCGGCTGGAATCGGGGGACTTCAAAGACTTTGCCGCCGATCTGAGCTTGCAAAAGTGGGGCAACGGGACGCTGCTAACTTACGATGTTCAGGCAACTCCAGCCCTTCCGTTTCCATCGGTGCTGCTCCAGCAAGGAATTCAGCTAGATTTTCCCGCCAACTTGCGATCGCTGCGTCAGGCTCTCTGTCGCTAGTCTCATCCAGAATGAGCGCAAGCAGGGCGAACACGAGAAGTACCAGTTAATTAGATTCAAAAATTGTCGCAGCCATGATAGGTATGCTGAATTCGCGCTGCGGATGTCAACAAGTTGTGTTTGCTTAACCTTTTCTTTACTGATGCACTGTAGCCTGATGGAAACAGTTCACAGAGCTACATAAATTATGTTCCCGTCTTTGAAATTAAATCGTTGGATGCTCTCTGCCCCCGCGATCGCCCTGACCTTTGGTTTGGCATCCTGCGGCCCCAGCGCTCCTCCCAGCGCTCCCACTGCTGGCACGAGCCCCGCCACCACTACTGCTAACCAGCCTGCTAGCGGTGCAAAAGTGACTCTGACTGGCGCAGGTGCTTCCGCTCCTGACCCTTTGTACAAGCGCTGGCTTGCTGACTACGCTAAAGTCGATCCCAATGCTCAGATCAGCTATCAATCCGTGGGTAGCGGTGCTGGCGTCAAGCAATTCCTTGCCAAGACTGTGGACTTTGGTGCTACAGACGATCCCCTCAAAGAAGACGATCGCAAGAAGTATCCAACCGATCGGGGTTCAGCTCCAATTCAGGTTCCCTCCACAGGTTTGTTTGTGGTGCTGGCTTACAACCTGCAAGGCGTGGATGGACTGAAGCTGTCCCGCGAGAACTACTGTGGCATTCTGGATGGCTCCATCAATACCTGGAACGATCCCAAGCTGGCTAAGGACAATCCTGGTGCAAAGTTGCCCAGCACCCCCATCACTGTGGTTTCCCGGTCTGATGGTAGCGGCACAACGGCAATTGTCACCAGCCACCTGGCCAAAGCCTGCCCTAATTGGCAAGCAGGTTCCGGCAAGTCGATTCAGTGGCCGGTAGGAACCGGAGCGAAGGGCAACGAAGGTGTGACGGCTCAGATCCAGCAGACCCCCGGCGCGATCGGTTACACCGAGTATTCCTTTGCTACTGCAAACAAGCTAAGCTCGGCAACATTGCAGAATAAGAGCGGCGCGTTCATCCCTCCCACACCGGATGCCGCAGCCAAAGCCCTTATAGGGGCAAAGGTGAACGACGACCTGTCGGTGTCTGTGCCTGATCCAGAAGGTAAAGATGCTTACCCGATCGTCAGCCTCACCTACCTGTTGATGTACGAGCAGTACAAAGAGCCAGCCAAGGCCGAGGCGTTGAAGAAGTTCTTGACTTGGGCCCTTAAGGATGGCAAAACTGCAACTGCCGAGTTGGGCTACATCCCTCTGCCCGACGAGATTGTTACCAAGGTTGCCACTCAGCTTGGTACGATCAAGGTTGCGGCCGAGAACAGCCCGGCTCAGTCTGCTTCTAAGTAGAAATACAAGCAAGTGGGCTATACAAGCAAGTGGGCTTCAGTGCAATTTGTAGAGCGCTAGTGTGAACTGAAGGGTGCTTGGGGGCTGCAACTGCGGCCCTTACAAGCACTTTTCTTGATGGTTTATCCTCTGACAAATTAGAGTGACTCTGGTTCGCTCGCTCACCTTTACCCTCTGTCGTGTTGTTCTTTTATGTCTTCGAGCAATTCTCCTGCTTCCATGTCTCCGCAGCGATCGCAACTGTCGCGCATCACGGATCAAGGATTTGTGTGGCTCACCGGAATTTTTGGTGTAGGTGTGGCGCTGACCCTGGTTGCGATCGCAATCAATGTGGGTAATCAGGCCCAACCCTCCATTGAGAAGTTTGGCTTGGGTTTCCTCACCAGTACGCGCTGGAATCCGGTTCAGGACATCTATGGAGCCTGGACTCAGGTATACGGAACGCTGGTTACGTCGTTTCTAGCGTTGCTGCTGGCGTTACCAATCGGGGTGGGCGTGGCGATCGTCCTCAGTGAGGACTTTCTGCCGCCCAAAATTCAGCAGCCGTTGGTGTTTATGGTGGAACTGCTGGCCGCGATTCCTAGCGTGGTCTACGGTCTTTGGGGCATCTTCGTTCTGGCTCCAGCGCTGCAAGGGCCAGCGCTGTGGATACACAACACTTTCAAGGGTGTGCCTCTGCTAGGAGCTTTGTTTAGCACCGCTCCCACTGGACGCGGTGTTTACATTGCGGGAATTATTTTAGCGATTATGATTCTGCCAATTATTGCCGCGATCTCCCGCGATTCTCTGGTCGGTGTCCCTCCAGAATTGCGTCAGGCTGCCTACGGCTTAGGAGCCACACGCTGGGAGACGCTGTTTCAGGTAATCATTCCCACCGCTATTTCGGGGATCATCGGCGGCACTATGCTGGCGTTAGGTCGGGCAATGGGGGAAACGATGGCCGTCACGATGCTGATCGGCAACTCTAGCAATCCATCTCCCTCCTTGTTTGCTCAAGGTTCCACAATTTCCTCGCTGCTGGCTAACCAGTTTGCTGAAGCGGATGGACTGCAAGTGTCCTCGCTGATGTATGCAGCCCTGGTTCTGTTTGCCTTGACGCTGTTAGTTAACGTGCTGGCAGAGCTTCTGGTACGCAGCGTTCGGATTAAGCTCTAGTTCGCGGTCTATTATTCCCTAGTTGAGTATTCCCTAGTTGAGCATCGATATGACTTCACACGCGGATGCTTTCATCGGCTCCAGAACCCTCAAGCGGCAATCCGGGTCACCTCGGACTCTTTTTTCTAGGGTAATGACGGTACTGGCGTTTGTTTGTGCTGCGATCGCCCTGATTCCTCTCGTTCTGGTGCTCTACTACGTGGTGGCTCAAGGGGTTGTACGTTTGGGCCCAGACTTATTTACGCAACTGCCGCCGCCGCCCACTCAGGCAGGAGCCGCTGACTTTAGCGCGGGTGGTTTCGGTAATGCCTTTATCGGAACCTTGATCACTGTGGGGTTAGCCGCGCTGTTTAGTGTGCCCTTTGGCATTCTGGCGGCGATTTATCTGTCGGAGTTTGCAAGAGATACGCTGCTTGCAGATGGGATCGATTTCTTTACCAACGTTTTGAGCGGTGTGCCCTCGATCGTCAGTGGCGTGTTCGCCTACGGTGTGGTGGTGCTGGTGACGCGCTCTTACTCGGCTGTAGCGGCCGGTGTGGCGCTAGCGGTGCTGATGCTGCCGACGATCGTTCGCACGGCGGCAGAGGCCTTGGAGGCAGTTCCTAATGACCTCCGCCAGGCTTCAGTCGGGTTGGGTGCAACTCGATTTCAGACGGTGATGGGCGTGGTACTCCCTGCTGCTATTCCGCCGATCGTGACGGGCGTAATGCTGGCGGTGTCGCGGGCGGCAGGCGAAACCGCGCCGGTCATCTTCACGGCGCTGTTTAACAATTTCTGGAACCTTGATCCCTGGAAACCGACCGCCACACTCTCGGTGCTGGTGTACAACTTTGCTGTCACGCCCTACAAAAACTGGCAGCAACTTGCCTGGTCTGGCGCACTGGTGCTGGTGGCGATGGTGCTGATCACCAGCATTCTGTCTCGCTGGATTACCCGCAAGCGATAGCTTAGTTCCAAGTATTCTCAGTAGATTGATCTCTTATCTCCAAGTATTCTCAGTAGATTGATCTCAACGGCTCTCCCCCATGCTCCGACCCAACTACTCGCAAATTATATGACTTCTGAACTTCGGAACAATCACCAGGGACAGACAGTTTTCAAAACTGAGAACCTGAATATTTACTACGGTAACTTTTTGGCAGTGCGGGACGTGACGATCGAAATTCCCCGCAATCAAATCACAGCCTTTATCGGCCCCTCTGGCTGCGGCAAAAGCACCGTGTTGCGCTGCTTCAACCGCCTGAACGATTTGATCAAAACCTTTCACATCGACGGCAAGATCTACTACGGCGACCAGGATCTCTACGCCGCAGACATCGACCCAGTGGAAGTACGGCGGCAGATCGGCATGGTGTTCCAGAAGCCGAACCCTTTTCCCAAATCAATCTACGACAACGTAGCTTTTGGGCCTCGGTTGCTGGGGTTCAAGGGCGATATGGATGAACTGGTGGAACGCTCCCTGAAGCAAGCAGCACTGTGGGACGACGTGAAAGACAAACTAAAGGCCATGGGAACGGATCTTTCGGGTGGACAGCAACAGCGTTTGTGCATTGCCCGGGCCATTGCCGTTCAGCCTGATGTGATCTTGATGGACGAACCCTGCTCTGCCCTCGATCCGATTTCGACTTTGAAAGTGGAAGATCTGCTGCAAACCCTGAAGGAGAACTACACGATTATCATCGTCACCCACAATATGCAGCAGGCTTCCCGCGCCTCCGATCGCACCGCTTTTTACAACGTTCAGGCCAACGAGAAAGGGCAACGCACAGGCTACATCGTGGAATACGATCGCACTGAAGTGATCTTCCAAAGCCCAAAAGATCGCGCTACTCAGGAATATGTAAGCGGTCGCTTCGGCTAACAGAAAGCCTACCTACGGAGAGACGTAACTCCAGCTTGATGAATCACCATTGGTAGAGAGCGTCACTGCTTCAAGGCGTGATCTGCTCTAGCAAAATTGTGAAAACTCAAGCATTGTAGGATGTATAGCGATGTTCAAGCTCAAACGAGTGATGGTTTCGATCGCCTTGGTCGCCGTAGGATTATTGACTTCTCTAGGCTACTCTGCCCTGGCCCAGGCTCCCAAACCCGTAACTCCCGCCCCCATAACTCGCCCTGCAACTGGTTCTGGGACTAGCCCTGCAACTGGCCCCGCGACTGGCGCTCAACTATCCCCTATCGATCGGGCATTCATCATGGATGCTGGTCAGGCCAACGTGGGCAACCTTGCTCTAGGGCAACTGGCGCTGCAAAAAGCAACAAGCAGCGAAGTGAAGCAGTTTGCTCAAGCAGAAATCGACGAGCAGAAGCAAGTACGGGCTGACATGAGTAGGATTCTGCCTCGCCTGGGTGTGACAGCTCCGTCTGAACCCGCCCCCAAGCACCAGGCAGCTTTGGCTCAATTACAAAAACTGTCGGGCGATCGCTTCAACCAGGCTTTCCTAGACGAAGGCGGCGTGAATGGTCACTTAGAGATAGCTGCTGTGTATCAACGGGAAGCTGCTTTTGGGCAGAACCCGGATCTAGTAGCTCTAGCCAACAAAGGACTGCCCATCATCCGCCAGCACTTCACAACTGCCAGTAGCCTGACGAACTATCGCTTCGCTGAAGTGGCACGACGCTTTAATGCGGTTCCTGCTGCATCGGGTGTTCTTACCAATCCTGGCTCTACTGTTCCTGCTCCCACCAGCCCTGCTCCT
>DATNQR010000360.1:0-3130 GCA_036703905.1 Thermosynechococcaceae cyanobacterium | reverse complement strand
ACCGTTGGACGAACTGGATCAATCGCTTTCACCAGCTTAATTTCATCTTTGAGTAGTGGAAGAACGTCTCGACAGTTCTCTCCCCAAATTTTCCCCAAGATCTTAGCCTGTGGCTCATTTTCGATCTGCCATCCCTCCAGGGCAGGGCTTGTCTTGAAATGTTCGATCGTAGCCTCAATCATCTTGAACAGAACTTGCTTAAATTCCGCCTCATTGAGCGTTTTAGTCCAGGCCGGAGCGTAGCATTCTGGATAACGAGGAACCCGATGTCCCACCACAAGCAAAACTTTAGCCTTGGCTTTGGCTGATTCTTCCATCTGCCAATCCAGATCGCCCCAATAGAACTTCCCAGGCGCTGACTCAATCTGATCCCAAAAAACAGGAACCCGAACGTAGGCGAATCCTAAGTCGTTCACAAGTTCTCGGAAGGTTTTCTTCCAATCTAGTTTCAAGGATTCGGCATTGATGTGGATGAAAGTAATTCCCACTTGGGGTCGCTGACTATTCTCTGGGTTGGGAACTGTCCACTGAAGGATATAGTCTCTGGAGAAGAGCAACAGCACAGTGAGCAAAAACAATAGCAGTAGCCTAGTTTTTTTTCTAAGGAAATTCTGAATTTTTGCTTTAATGGATGGATTAATCATCTTGCTCTATTTGCTTACTGACTTTACTTGCTGACTTTGCGGTTTCTAGTTTCTGCTAATATCTCAACAGAAGAAAATATTGTGATGAAGTAAGACGATGGGTGAGAAATTGAAAATCTAACTGCCTTCATCTCTGCGCTGTCCCAAGAGAAGGGAAGCTAGTTTAACGTTAAACGAGAATTTCGACCAAAAATCTGCTCTCCTGGGCCTGATCTGCGATCGAAGGCAGTATAGTGTCTGCAAGTGAGCGCTCTTTGGATTCCTGGACTTTCAGATTTCTAGACTATGACAAACCCGCATGGCGACGAACCCACTCCCCAACCTACGGGTGATGAGCCAACGCCGCCTTCTGAGCGTGTTTGGCTACGCCGGCTGCGGCGCTACGGACTGCCGATCGGAGGCGTGGCGTTGGTAGGATTGGCGGCCGGTGGGTGGTGGGGCTGGGTATTTGTCAACGAGCAGCTATCGCCTTTGATCGAGCGCAATTTGAGCGAGGCGCTGAAGCGGCCGGTGAAGCTGGGTCAAGTAGAGCGGTTCACGCTGACCAGTCTGCGGGTGGGCCCGTCCTCGGTTCCGGCAACAGATATTGATTCGGATCAGCTATCGATCGGCGCTGTGGAAATTTCCTTCAACCCGCTGCGAATTCTGCTGACCCGCAGCCTGAATTTAGGAATTATCGTGGAGCGCCCATCTGTTTATCTAGAGCAGGACAAAGAGGGCAACTGGATCTCAACGCAGGTTGAACAGAAAGAGGAGAAAGGGCCGGTCACAACTGAGATTGAGTCAGTGCAGTTTCGCGATGCGGAAGTTGTGCTGGTTCCCTGGGCTAAGTCTGGCGACAAGCGGGCCCAGGCAATTAAGCTCAACCAGGCAAACGGAGCCGTCAATTTCTTCGACAACAATGAGCGGGTTACTTACGAACTGTCTGGCAAAACAACGACGGGCGGAGGGGTGGATCTGGAGGGCGAAACTTTGCAGCGCCCGAAGCAGCCCCAGCAGACGAATGCCGAGATTCGGGTGCAGAACTTTTTGGTGTCGGAAATCGATCGCCTGGTCAAGCTGCCCATCGATCTAGAGGCGGGGCGGGCCAATGGGGCAGTCCGGGTAGAGTTTCTCCCTGAAGAAAAGCAGCCAAAGGTGGACGGAACTGCTCAGTTCTCTGGCGTGACTTTAGCACTGCCGGGGGTAGCGACCAAATTTTCTCAAGCATCGGGTGGGCTGCAACTGCGGGGCACACTGATCCGGCTGGAGAACATCAACACCCTCTACGGCAAGGTTCCGGTGCAGGCCAGCGGCGACATTGACACCGACAAAGGCTACAAGTTGACGGCAAAAGTGAGGCCTGTAACCCTGGACAAGGTGGTTGAGGCGCTGAACTTAACTCTGCCGATCGCCGCCGAGGGCGAAGTCGAAGCTGACCTTAATGTAGTGGGAGCGATTGACAAGCCAGTCCTGAACGGTGTGGCCCGCAGCACTAAGCCGGCCCGACTCGACCAAATCGATCTGAGTCGCTTCAGCACGGCGTTCAAGCTGGACACTGGTGCCCAACTGCTGACAATTTCTGACCTTCAAGCCTCCCTGGCCAGTGGCGGTCAAGTCAGTGGTTCCGGTCGTGTTGACCTCCGCGATCGTTCTACGGTGGCCTTTGCAGCCCAGATTGAGAATGTGCTGACTGATCCGATCGTCCGAGCTTATGCCGCTGAGAACGCGCCCAAGTTTTCTACGGGCTTGCTGAATGCCCAGGCGTTGATCACGGGCCCCGCCGATGCGGTGGTCATCACTTTACCCCAGTTTCAGGTCAATCCGGGCGTTGGCGGCGCGGTGACGGGATCAGGACGGATCACCCTGGGGGAGCAGGCGATCGTCGCGATTACTGCTCAGGTGAACAATGTTCCTGCTGACCCGATCGTCCAGTCCTATGCAGGCAGCAGCACGCCGCCTTTTGCCATTGGGCTAGTCAACGGAACCGCCGAGGTGAACGGCCCGATCGATGCGTTAGTGGTCAATGTCCCCAATGTGCGGCTCAACCTGCCCTCTGGGGGCGCGGTCACTGCTACCGGACAAGTTGATGTAGGACGCTCCGCGATCGCCTTGAACGTTCAGGCGACGGATTTGGCTGGTGGCACGATCGCCCAGGCTTACGCGGGTGGAGCGCTGCCGTTTCAGGTGGGAGCCGTGAACGCGATCGCAGAAGTGGGAGGCAGTTTCGCCAATCCCACTGTCATTGTGCGAGATGCCGTAGCTGGAGTCGCTGGCGGCACAGTCAAGCTCCAGGCGCGGCTGACTAGCGGCAACTGGGAAGCAACAACTCAGATTGCCCAGGTGCAACTGGGGCAGCTTTCCGCCGATCTGCGCGGCGTTTCCAGTGGCGAGTTCAGCGCGACTGGCACAGGCTTCGCTCCCGCAGACTTCCGGGCCCAGGGACGGGTGAGTTTGTCTGAAGGGCTGGCAGTGGTGCGACAGCCGATCGACGCTCGTGTGGCTTG
>DATNQR010000359.1:0-4787 GCA_036703905.1 Thermosynechococcaceae cyanobacterium | reverse complement strand
TCGGGCAGAGCGCTGAGGGTGAGGCATGCTTGGGGTGAGCTAGATCAAAACCATTACTGAGCCATTAGAAGGAGTTAATGTCGAATTGTGCCCGATCGCACGATTTGAAGCTGCTTCCTTTTGTATTCTAGCGGTCGCAGTCCTCTTGATAGGAGGATAGATCTACCTAGGGGTTTTCCGTGAAAACTGGCTTCCTTCCTGTAGGCAAGGGTCAAGGGTGAGGGCAGTCAGGTTCACGACTCCTCAGATCTCCTCGCTCCTCTATACAGATTCCCAGATTCGCAGATCTCCTCTGTTTAGATAATCTCTATCAGACATTCTCTGGGGACTGGATCTGTCGCACAACAGAATCTGTAGCACGGCAGACGCGCCCCTTCCAAAGTACATTAAGCTGATAAAAATCTCTTAACATTCTTCATTTTGCTGCATGGATTGTCGTCGAATTCAGTTTTGTGACCAACGATCGCGTCTTGATTTGGCCCAGCTTCAGAGCCTGTTTCAGGCGACAGCATTTTGGGCACACGACCGAGATATTGAAGGCCTTGCTGTAGCGATCGCCAACAGTGATCCTGTGATCACCGTTTGGGACGGCAGACGGACGATCGGCTTTGCCAGAGCCACTTCCGACGGTATCTATCGCGCCACAATTTGGGACGTATTGATCCACCCGGACTACCAGGGAGCCGGACTGGGCCGCAAACTGGTGGAAACTGTCCTCAGCCACCCCAAAATGTGTCGAGTCGAGCGGATTTACTTAATGACGACTCACCAGCAGAGCTTCTATCAGCGCATTGGGTTTGAGGTAAACTCCAGCACAACAATGGTGCTGTGCAACCAACCGATCGAGCAGCCCCGTCAGCAAGTCAGTATGGAATCGCTCCAGGGATAGGCTTGTGTCTCCTCGCGGCAATTCTCTCCTCACGGCAATATGGGAGATAGATTTAGGTGAGGCTCGATCGCGTCTGCCAGATTATCCAGCATCAGCTCTCGCTGCTCTCGGTAGTTGGCAACGCCTGTCGGCAGCGACTTTAGCCCCCGTTGCTGACGCAGACGGTTCATCCAGGCCCGTCGCCACGGCCCATTGTCGAACAGTCCGTGTAAATAAGTGCCCCAGACCGATTGAGAATCGTCCACTACGCCCAGCGTCACATCATCAAAGAGAGGATGGGTTAGGCCGCCCTCCTCTAGCAGGCGAGTCCTGCCTTGATGAATCTCGTAACCCGTCACAGGCAGTCCCTCTTGGGGGAAGTTGGAAGTTACCACCCGCTGCCGCGCCACCTTCTGTCCTGCGATCACCGTTTTGAGGGGCAACAAACCCAACCCTCGGTAGCGGCCTTCTTGCCCTTCGATGCCTTCAGGATCAGCAAGGATTGTGCCGAGCATCTGGAAGCCGCCGCAGATCCCCAAAACCGTTCCCCCTGCCGCCGCGTAGTTTTGGATTTCTTCTGCCATCCCTGTTTTGTGCAGAACCACTAGGTCGGCGATCGTGGTTTTGGAGCCTGGAATGATTACCGCATCGGGATGACCCAACGGTTGCTTGGGACTGATATATCTTACGGACACGCAGTCTTCGGCCTCCAGGGGGTCAAAATCCGTGAAGTTGGAAATCCGGGGCAAGCGCACCACGGCAATGTTGAGTTCGCCAGAAGCGGCGGGAGCACGATCGAACAAGCTCAACGAATCCTCTGCTGGGAAAGACTGATCCAGCCAGGGGATCACGCCAATCACTGGAATGCCCGTGCGCTCCTCTAGCCAGTCAATGCCCGATTGCAGCAACGATCGCTGGCCGCGAAACTTGTTGATCACCACGCCGCGAATCAGGGCCCGTTCGTCGGGTTCCAGGAGTTCCAGTGTGCCGATGACGTGGGCGAATGCGCCACCCCGATCGATATCCACCACCAGGATAGTCGGCGCGTTCAGGTACTTCGCTACCCGCATATTCGCCAGATCTCGGTGCTTCAGGTTGATTTCCGCCGGACTGCCTGCCCCCTCACACACCAGCAGGTCAAACTCCTCCGCCAACCGCTGCACCGACTCTTCTACCGCCTGCCAGCCTGGTTCAAAATACTGCTCGTAGTACTCTGCCGCACCGACTTTACCTACTGCCTTGCCCTTCAAAATCACCTGGGAGGTCATGTCTCCCTGGGGCTTGAGCAAAATGGGGTTCATCTCCACCGTGGGGCTAACGCCGGCCGCCCAGGCCTGCACTGCTTGAGCATGACCAATTTCGCCGCCGCTTGCTGTGACGTAAGCATTCAGCGCCATGTTCTGGGACTTGAAGGGAGCCACGCGCCACCCCCGCCGACTGAGAATGCGGCAGATAGCCGTTGTGATCAACGATTTGCCTGCATGAGAAGTCGTGCCCACGACCATGATTGCTTTCATCAGAATCCCTCGTGTGTGTACGGCAAAACTAAGAACGGCAAAACTGAAACTGGCAGATTTACTTTACTTACTTTAGGGTGTGTTGACATTCTGGGTTGAAGTGGGAGTTTGAGGGCAACGCCTTCAAACTCCCTTATCGCCTTCATCTTGATTTGAGAGTCAACTTGATTTCAAAGTGAACAGAACCCAGAGAACGTCTGAAAAAACATGACCTGCGGTGCTCAGCACTCAAAGATTCCCTCAGCCCTATCAGAAAGGGGCGATCGAACGCTTAGTGCCCGTTTGCAGGAAATTTAAGGGAGTCGGTCACGCTCTACTACAGACAATAGAACTTCTCAAACGACAGAGCTTCTCAGACAACAAAACTTCTCAGATATTCTCATTAGAAGCTAGCAGAGCTAGAAGTTAGCAGAATTAGAAGTTAGCAGACCCTGAAATTGATGCACCCTCAGATCGCCTGAGATCGCTTCAGATCGGCAGACGGAACCAGCGATTCAGAAAATTGTAGAAGCGATCGCCAAAGCCGCGCGTAAATTGGGCGGGGTTATCCTGCCACTTCTGCACTAGCAACCGTCCCAACGGTGTGATCCGAAAGCTATCGGTCAACCCCTGCCCATCAACTTCGCGCCGCAGCAGCCCCACCTGAATCAACCACAGCAACTCCGCTTCTGCCATCAGTTCCGAGAGGGATCGACGAGTGTACTGGTTTCGAGTTCCAGTGTGCCCTGCTAGTTCCTTGAGGGCAACACTTTGATGCATCATGGTGGCGAAAAACTTGAGCCGGAAGGGAGCCGATCGCATCGCCCGCTCTGCTCGATCGAGGGTACGGCTGGGGTAGTGAATCGAAGACGATGGCTGAGGGGCAGTAGTCATGAAAAGCTAACGATAAATACCAGTAGTTTCAGTGGAATTGCTCGATAAACCTGTAACAGTCGTTCCTATCTTAGGCGTTTTCTACCCAGGATGCGTAGGGGTCACACGATCGCGCTTCAGATCAGGACAGTCATCCATAGCCAACTGCATTGGCGGAAAAAGTCGCAAAGAATGACAACATATCGCCATCTCACCGAGTATTATTATTTTCATCGTGAGGCAGAGTTACTGAAGAGGAGCAAGGGACACTTTCCCGGTGCTATCTCCCAGCGCTAATAGTCCTGGTGCTGACAGTGCTTAGCGATCGCAGCTCTCAAATTGCCAATAAAAAGCAAATTGCCAACAAAAAAGTTGACACGCTGAAGATTTAGTCAACCCATCGCCTGACCTGACATGACCTTAAACGTCGCAAAAGATGAAGCATTTGGCATTGTTCCGATTCTGCACCAGGATAATGCTTACCAGTTTTTGCTGATTCAACACCACGCCGGCCACTGGGGCTTTCCGAAGGGACACGCTGAGCTTGGAGAAACACCTTTGCAATCGGCTTGCCGAGAATTTATCGAAGAAACTGGGATTTCCAACTACACGGTGCTGGAAGGTCGATCGTTCTCAGAACAATACAACTTCACACGCCAGGGCAAAGCTTTCAAGAAAACAGTGGTGTACTTTCCTGCTTTGGTTCAGGTTGCTGCGGTGAGCTTTCAGAAAGACGAAATTCGGGATTACGCTTGGTTAGATTATGACCGCGCGATCGCCCTTCTTAGCTTTAGTGGAGCGCGGCAAGTGCTGACGGAAGTGAACAATTACCTCGCTGCTCAAGGCGATCGCTTCTAGACTGCGTAGCTCTTAGTCTTTGGCAACAACATACTTAGAACCTGATTGACCCTCATCCCCCAACCCCTTCTCCCAGAGCAGGAGAAGGGGGAGCCGATCGAAGACCCTCTCCTCCTCTGGAAGAGAGATTTAGGGTGAGGACAAATTTCGGTGAGGCAAGTACATGAATACCTAATCTTTTCCCACAAGCAGTTCAGATGAAAGCTCGTGCCATTGGTTAAGCACCGTACAGACAGCAATTGTAGTTTGCGCTACTATCGAAGAGAGGACTTAGAGGTTTTCTCTAATCCTAAAGATTGCCTTTTGACAGTAAGGGCTTGAGACTGATTTCTCTTCCTTGTGCGTGTCGGTCGTTTTTTCAACCCGACTTCACCAGGAGTAATCCTTATGTCTCAGCTTCAGTCTTTCTCCGCTGATATCCCTGCAAATGGTTTGTTGGCGGCCTTGCCGTCCGACGTTTATCAGCGCCTGCAACCCCATCTGAAGTTGGTTTCGCTTCCCCTTCGGAAGCCAATCTACGAAGCGAACACTCCTATCCCTCAGGTCTGCTTTCCCACAACCGCGATCGTTTCTCTGATTACGACCATGAGCGATGGCTCAACGATCGAAGTTGGCTTGGTCGGACATGAGGGCATGGTTGGAATTCCTGTCGTGATGGGCGGCACAGCTGGGACTCATCATTCTTTTGTTCA
>DATNQR010000358.1:0-7710 GCA_036703905.1 Thermosynechococcaceae cyanobacterium | reverse complement strand
CGACTTTGCCCCTTCGGTGATCATTTTTAAAAAGCGCTCGGTCATGTCTTCCGCCTGCTCAAACGCTTGCACTGATTTTCGTTCCTGATCAAGTCGGGATTGGGTCTTGCTTAGGCTAGTTCGATAACTTGCCTGAAGTTTTTGTGCTTCGGAGTAGCTAGAATCTGTCGCTTTGATTTGTTCTAATCGGGCGATTGCGGTTTCCCAGTGATCCTTAATTTCTTCCCATTCGATAGCTGAGTGTGCTTCTCCGGCGGAGAGTTGCTGGGCAGAGTTGGCGAATTCTTTGGCAGCTTGCAGGAAATTTCCAGAAAGTGCCAGATTTTTGGCCGAACCAGCGACTTGATTGAAGTCACGATCGTAAGCCTGGAGTTTTGTCTTAGCAGCCCGTCCGGCCAGAGTAACATCGGGAAGCTGGTGGAGCAGATCGATCGCCTGCTGCCATTGGGCGATCGCGACCTGTCTCTCGGCTGAATTGGGCGCTTCTTGATACTCCTGTCGAGCGGTTTCGAGGGCTTTTTCCGCTTGTTGAAACTGAGCTTGAGCGTTCTTCTCCTGAAAAACTTTGGCATCCATCCGCGCTACTTCCTTGCGGGCTTGCTGAAACTCATCCAGCGTAAACCGCCAACCGCAGCCAAACCAACCGCAGTAGGCTTGGGGATAGTAGCCCAGAAACCATACAGGCAAAGCATCCAGGTTTTTCTGAGCGGCCTTCACTTTTGTTCCGCCGAGTTCAATATCGGCAGCGCTAGTGGACTGATTGATCAGCTGATCGGCTTGCTCCGTGTTAGCGATCGCCTGTCGATAGTTCGAGTCCATGCTGATGAAGCTGGGCAGCAGGACGATCGGCGCTATCCGAGACACTGGATAGCGAATCATCGGGTAGGGCAAATTCAACACCCAGACAGTGCCAGACAAACCGCCCACAGCGATCGCGGCAAACCTCAAGCCTTTCCAGGGCAACACCGGGGCACGATTGGCTCGGTTTGCTGCCTTCAAAACTTTTTCGCTGAAGTCGGGAAACAAATCCACCACTACATCTCGCAGGTCGTCTAGAGACGCAGGCGTACCAGGCTGCCGCAGTTTTCCCAGTCGCTTTAGGGCAATTTCTCGTTGAACTCGACCGATCGGGTCATCCCCGGTCAAACGCCGAACTTCCGCTTGCAAAATCTCAAAGGCGCGATCGCTAAGACGATTCATAGATGCTGCAAATTACAAGAGTCACAATAGCTTCAGTGTTCCCGATTGTCTTTCCGCTAGAAACAAATCGCCCTACCTGATTCAGCTATCAGGCCGGGCAGCAAGACGCTTCTTTGAGCGGCGGGTTGACGATCGATAGGCAGTCACAACCTCCAGCCTCGAGCGCTCTGGACTCTTCTATCCTGGAGGAAGTTGATTCAGTGGCTTCAGATTATGATCACCGCAACCCCTCATTGGATTTTGTTTGCCCAGCATGGTTGGGCGGATGACAGCCGCGCGATCGCAAATCTCGCCTCTGAGTTGGCCACCCCGGACACTTTGGTAGTTGCCCCCAGCCTGGGCTATCTCAAGACTTGGCTGAGAATCAAGCCGCTAATTCAAGCGGTCGAGGCGATCGCTGCCGCTACTTTATTGCAACACCCCAACGCTGTGTGGCGAATCATTGGCCACTCAATGGGTGGTTTGATTTGGCTGGAGGTGCTCGATCGACATCCTGAGTGGTGGGCCCACGTCGATTCGCTGGTGCTGCTGGGATCGCCGATCGGCGGCTCTGATCTGGGGCGCATTCTCGATCCCCTAGAGCTAGGTCTGGGGATTGCGCGAGATTTGGGCAGAAATCGCCGCGCCCTTGCCGAAGCTGTTTCTGCCAGCATTCCGACGTTAGTGATTGCGGGAGACGTGGATGGCGGTAGCGATGGCACAATCCCGGTGGAATCAACAAAAGTATTGGGCGCAGAGTTTATCCGTCTGGCGGGAGTCTCGCATCCGACGCTAAGAAATCATGGGCAAGTTGCCGCAGCGATTCGCAATTTCTGGTTAACTCACCCAACTCAAGCAAAAACACCCTTAGAGCTAGAATTCAGGGATTCAATTGTTCAGCGACTCCGCCTTGCTGCCTGGATTACTGATGCTCATCACAGAGATTTCTACCGCTCTGAGGTTCATACAACTCTCAAGGATGGTGTCACCCTACGTCTCTGGAAAAGTCCGATCGGTATTGATCATGTTTTTGTTGCCTGTCCTCAAGGGCAATGTTTGTATGCCGGTTTCGTTGGTTGGAACGATGCTAAGGGATTGCGTCAGATTTTGGCAGAAATCGAGCAAGAACATAATGACTCTTCGATAACCTGAGAATCGCTACATAGCTGTAGTGCAGACAGCTTGGGACATTCTCTGCACCCCGTCCTGACCCATGAAGCTATGGCTATAAATAGCGAATTCCTGATATCAGGCCGCGACAAATTCCTGTGAGGAAATCAAGATCTAGAGTCTCTAGACGATCGCTGGATTTGTGGTAGTTTGGGTTTCGCAAGTGGGCCGTGTCTGTGACCATCAAGGCTCGATCGCCCCGATCCCAAAAAGGTGCATGATCACTGCGACGGGTATCAGGAAGAATTCTCCCCTGATTCGGCACTGGCAGCCACCGACAAGCTACCCCAGCTTTGGTTATGTGATGGCTGAGATGGATCAGATCAGGAATCGATTGTGGGTTGCCGATCAGCCCAATGAAGTCGCCACGATCGGGATAGAAACGCCGCAGCAGATCGATCGGGTAGCGCTGAGAATTGGGAGCGCGATCGCAGTAGCCCAGCATTTCCAAAGACAGCATTAGGCGAATGGGTTGCTGCTGTAGGCTGCGGACGTAGTGGGTGCTGCCTGCTTTGTCATAGCTCGTTTCCTCCAAGTCAAATGCGATCAACCGAACAGGATGCTTTGCTGGATCTTCGGTTAGCGATCGTGCCAGTTCTAGCAGAACTGCAACTCCAGTTCCATTGTCGTCGGCTCCAGGAGATCCAGGCACAGTGTCGTAGTGAGCGCCAATGATAATAGGCTGTTTGTGAGGAGAAGTTCCGGGCAGATTCAAGATCAAATTCTCAAAAACGATGCCCTGTTCTGTGAATTCGTGAACTTCGATCGTGCCCCATTGTGTTAGCTGAGAGCGAATGTATTGCCGCACAAAAAAGTGTCCCGCTGTCGCCAGATAAGCATCCCGTTCTCGCACAATCTCGGCGAGGTGCGATCGCAGTCGGCCTTTTAAATCGGTCATAATTTTGAATCAGTCATAATCTTGCAATCCTCAAACTGGCTCCAGGCTACGCCATAAATACCAGGCGGCGATCGTTCGGTAGGGTTTCCAGCACTGACCCATTTGCTCCACCTGCGGGCGGGTAGGCAGTTCTGGCAAAGCATAGAGGCGGCGAATGCCAGCCCGAATGCCCAAATCGTCCACAGGCAGAACATCCCAACGATGCAGCCGGAAAATCAGCAGCATTTGCACCGTCCAGCGCCCTACTCCTTTCACCTGAGTCAGGGCTTGAACGATCGCGGCATCGTCCAGCGCTTCCAACTCCCGCAGCGTGGGCAACCCGTCTGATATCTTCTGAGCTAAGTCTTTGATATACGCCACTTTGGCACGGGAAATGCCTGCACTCCGAAGCACTTCGTCAGATGTGGCGAGGATTGTCTCTGGGGTGGGTGAGGATGGATAAAGCTGACAGAACCGCTGGTGGATGGCAGCAGCAGCTTTGCCGGAGAGTTGCTGGTAGAGAATAGCGCGACTCATACAGTGCAACAGATCTCCAGATTGCTGCACCTCGGCCAGACGGCAGCTTCCAACCCGCCCGATCGCCTCTGCCAGAATTGGATCAGCTTGCTTGAGGTGGGCGATCGCGTCGGAGTAATCCATGTTCTCTCAACCTAAACAACCTAATCTTGCAGCAGCCACAGAAATCTCGCCTCTCGTGACAACTTACTCGTAATAACCTAAGCGATCCAACCTGGCGGTGCGACCGGTCAAAGACCAATGGCGCTATACGTTGCTGAGTCTGCCTTTGCGGAGTATGGCCACGCTAAACCTGCGGGAACTGGTTAACGCTTCGTAACCCGATCGGTGATAAGCTGATGGGTGGCAATTTCCAGCTTAAGAATTTTCAGTGCGAAATCGCTGAGTCACGATCGCTGAATCACAAGCTGAATTACAACAGTAGGGCGCGAGCATGGTCACCACTACAGAAAAAACGAACGTTGGTTACGTCACACAGATCATTGGACCTGTGGTAGACATCAAGTTTCCGGGCGGCAAGCTGCCAGCTATTTATAACGCGCTGCGAATTGAAGGCAAAAGCGAAGAAGGCAAAAGCATCACCGTTACCTGCGAAGTGCAACAGCTGTTGGGAGACAGCCAAGTGCGTGCTGTGTCCATGAGTTCCACCGATGGTCTAGTGCGTGGCTATGAAGTGATCGATACTGGAGCGCCGATCGCCGTTCCCGTAGGCGCTGCAACTCTGGGCCGCATCTTTAACGTTCTGGGCGAACCCGTGGACGAGAAGGGCCCGGTGGATATGTCCCAAACGATGCCGATTCACCGCGAAGCCCCTAAGCTGACGGAACTGGAAACCAAGCCCTCGGTGTTTGAAACTGGAATCAAAGTGGTGGATCTGCTGACTCCTTACCGTCGCGGCGGCAAAATCGGACTGTTCGGCGGCGCTGGCGTGGGCAAGACCGTGATCATGATGGAATTGATCAACAACATTGCGGTCAACCACGGTGGCTTGTCGGTGTTTGCAGGTGTGGGTGAGCGTACCCGCGAAGGCAATGACCTCTACAACGAAATGATCGAGTCCGGGGTGATCAATAAAGACAACCTGGGCGAGTCTAAAATCGCGCTGGTCTATGGGCAGATGAACGAACCCCCCGGTGCGCGGATGCGGGTTGGTCTGTCCGGCTTGACGATGGCGGAATACTTCCGCGACGTGAACAAGCAGGACGTATTGCTGTTTGTGGATAATATCTTCCGGTTTGTCCAAGCAGGTTCTGAAGTATCGGCACTGCTGGGTCGGATGCCTTCCGCCGTAGGATACCAGCCTACTCTGGGAACCGACGTGGGCGCACTGCAAGAGCGGATCACCTCTACTAATGAAGGCTCGATCACCTCAATTCAAGCCGTCTACGTGCCTGCGGATGACTTGACCGATCCCGCCCCTGCGACGACCTTTGCCCACCTAGACGGAACTACGGTTCTATCTCGTGGCTTGGCTTCCAAAGGCATCTACCCTGCTGTAGACCCATTGGACTCGGCTTCTACGATGCTGCAACCCGCGATCGTTGGTGAAGACCACTACAATACTGCCCGTGCAGTGCAGTCCACCCTCCAGCGCTACAAAGAGCTTCAGGATATCATCGCCATTCTGGGTCTGGATGAACTGTCAGAAGACGATCGCTTGGTGGTGGCGCGGGCCCGTCGCATTGAGCGTTTCCTGTCTCAGCCTTTCTTTGTGGCAGAAGTGTTCACAGGTTCCCCCGGCAAGTACGTCAGCCTGGAAGAAACGATCAGCGGCTTCAAGCGCATTCTCTCTGGTGAACTGGATGACCTGCCGGAGCAGGCCTTCTATCTGGTGGGCAACATTGAAGAAGCGATCGCTAAAGGCGAAAAGCTGAAGGCTGAAGGGAAGTAGAAAAGTTTTGGTGGATGGGTTTTGAGCTGTGAATTTCTGAACTCGAAGCCCATCCTTCATGACTCAAAACGCTAGGAGAACAATTATGGTGTTAACGGTTCGGGTAATTGCTCCAGACAAAACTGTTTGGGACGGAGAAGCTGAGGAAGTAATTCTACCCAGCACCACAGGACAGTTGGGCATCTTGAGTGGCCATGCGCCGTTGCTGAGTGCCTTGGACATTGGCGTGGCGCGAGTGCGAGGGGCTGACAAAACCTGGGTTCCCATTGCTCTGCTGGGCGGTTTTGCTGAAGTAGAGAATAACGAAGTGACGATTTTGGTCAATGGAGCCGAGCGGGGCGACACGATCGATCGCGAATCCGCCCGGACTGCCTTCACCGATGCTGAAACACGGTATAGCCAATCCCAAAATAGTGACGATCGTCAGGAACGTATCAGGGCAACTCAGGCGTTCAAACGAGCCCGGGCCCGTTTTCAGGCTGCTGGCGGCTTGACTTAAATCTGGCATCTCATAGCAAAGGTAGAAACCAGAGTTCTTCAAAGAGTCCTGGTTCCTATCTTTGCTATGGCTGCATAGCTTAGCGCTCACTTCGCGCCTCATCTACAGCTATAAGAAGAAAAGGGAGCGATCGTGTCTTTGCGATCGCTCCCTTTTAACTATTCACTCACGTAATCTGCTTGCAACCTGTTAGCTGGTTGTGATCTCTTGCTTCTGCACATCCGATCGCTTTGGAGTTTCCTGATCGTCTGTCAGAGGTTCAGGTGTGGTGATTTGCAGCGATTCCTCGGCTACTTTTGTCCACTCGGTATGGAATACGCCTTCCTTATCCAACCGCAGGTAAGTGTGTGCGCCAAAGTAGTCGCGTTGAGCCTGGGTCAGGTTTTGGGGCAGGCGATCACGGCGATAGCTGTCGAAGTAGTCTAGGGAGGCGCTGAAGGCAGGGACAGCAATCCCCGTTTTGGCAGCCGTGGCCACCACCTCGCGCCAGGACTCCTGCTTGTCCAGAATCGTTTGGCGGAACTCTGGGGCCAGGAGCAGGTTAGGCAGGTTGGGGTTCTCGTCAAAAGCCTGCTTGATTTTGTTCAAGAACGCCGCCCGGATAATGCAGCCGCCCTTCCAGATCCGGGCGCACTCCCCTAGATTCAAGTTGAAGTTGTAAGTCTCCGAGGCTTTACCCAACAGCGCCATGCCCTGAGCATAGGAGCACATCTTGGAACAGAACAAAGCGTCCCGCACTTGATCAATGAAGGTTTTGACATCACCCTCAAATTTGGTGCTGGGGCCAGTCAGGAGCTTGGCAGCTTCCACGCGATCGCTCTTGTAGGAAGAAATGATTCGGGCATTCACCGCCGCAATGATCGTCGGGATGGAAACGCCCAACTCCAGCGCATCGGTGACTGTCCAGCGTCCGGTTCCCTTCTGTCCCGCTGCATCGGTGATCAGTTCCACCAAGGGCGTTTTGGTATCGGGGTCAAGCACCTTGAAGATGTCGGCGGTGATCTCAATTAGGTAGGAATTGAGTTCCGGCGTGGCGTTCCACTCCGTAAACACTTCCTGTAGCTGGTATTGATCCAATCCCGCCACAGTCTTGAGCAGATCGTAGGCTTCAGCAATGAGCTGCATATCGCCATACTCAATGCCGTTGTGCACCATTTTGACGTAGTGCCCTGCGCCCCCCGGCCCAATGTAGGTAACGCAAGGGCCATCGTCCACTTGAGCGGCAATCTTGGTCAGAATCGGCTCCAAAAAGCGATAAGCGGACTCAGTGCCTCCGGGCATCAAGCTGGGCCCGTTGAGTGCGCCTTCTTCACCGCCGCTCACCCCCATGCCAATAAACGTGAACTTGGCAGTTTCTAGGTCGTGGGCGCGGCGCTGGGTGTCGGTAAACAGCGAGTTGCCGCCGTCGATCAAGATGTCGCCCTCATCCAGCAGGGGCTTAAGTTCTTCGATCACGGCATCCACAGGGGTTCCTGCTTTCACCATGATCAGAATTTTGCGGGGCCGCTCCAGAGCAGCGACAAATTCTTCCAAAGTGCAGGCGGGTACAACATTTTT
>DATNQR010000357.1:0-7617 GCA_036703905.1 Thermosynechococcaceae cyanobacterium | reverse complement strand
ACCGTTGTATTCCACCACCACGAGGCGCGGATTCATACCCAGCTGTTCCAGAAAGTTTGGTAGCGAAGTACTGGAGGGACAGGTGCGCGGTTCGCCATTGACTTGAAGCGGGATTTGATCGGACATTCTCAGCAATTTTCGAGCAGGATCTCCTGTTCATTATCTCAACTTTGAGCCACCCCACCTGGATTGTGGCTGTAGGCAGACAACTTAGGACATTGGGTTTAAAGGGGGTGAAACTTCTGTACCCCGTCTTAACCCATGAAGCTATGGCTATAAAAATTCAGTGATACAAGTTCCAGCAAAAAGCGATCGTCCCTGAAGCGACGATCGCTTTTTGCTAAGAGTGAATCAAGTTACCTCAGTGTTCCCAGAATCGGCGCGGGTTCTGACTTGGCAATTTGAGGAGCCAAGAAGCCCTGAGCATAGATTTGGGGATCTGATTCGGCGATCGTGATGTAGGAATCACGCACCTGAGCGTTCACTGCCACCGTGGTCGCGTCATACATCCCCGTCGCCAGCTTGGGATAGAACCCGATCCCCACTACCAGGAGCAAGAAGCAAGCCGCGATAAATATCTCACGGGGATTGGCATCGTTGAAGTGAGCCTCAGAGGGTAGAACGCAGCTGGTTCCAAAGCAGTTGGCATTCTGGTTGCCCGGATCGCTGAAGTTGCCCGGATCGACCAGTTCGCAGGTTGAACCTTCGCCTGCGCCATAGAAGACGCTCCGCAGCATGGAGAGCAAATAGATCGGAGTTAGAATCACGCCTACTGCCGCTAGGAACACCGTCACTGTGCGGAAAGTTGGACTGTAGATGTCGCTGGTGGTCACGCCGACAAAAACTGAGAGTTCGCTGGCAAAGCCGCTCATACCAGGAAGAGCTAGGGAAGCCATTGAGGCGATCGTGAACAGCGCAAACACTTTCGGCATCGCTTGCCCAACACCGCTCATCTCCTCTAGAGACAGGGTATGGGTGCGATCGTAGGTCACACCTGCCAGGAAAAACAGCACCGCCGCGATCAGTCCGTGGGAGATCATTTGCAGCATTGCGCCGCTAATGCCCACATCCGTAAAGGAAGCAATCCCCAACAGCACGAAGCCCATATGGGACACAGAGGAGTAAGCCAACCGCCGCTTCATGTTGGACTGGGCAAAGGAATTAAACGCGCCGTAGATAATGTTAACCACACCCAGGATCGCCAGGATGGGCGCAAAGTAAACGTGGGCTTCGGGTAAGAGTCCCAAGTTGATCCGAATCAAGCCGTAGGCTCCCATCTTCAGCAGCACCCCTGCCAAAATCATTGATACCGGGGCCGAAGCTTCGCCGTGGGCATCGGGGAGCCAGGTGTGCATTGGGAATACCGCTAGCTTCACACCAAAAGCGATCACCAGCCCAGCGTAGAGGAATAGCTCCAGTCCGAGGGGATAGTTTTTCAGACCCAGCGCCGCAATATCGAACGTCACTGTATCGCCATAGAAGGCCATGCCCAGCGCCGCTACCAGAATGAAGATGGATGCAGCAGCCGTGTAGAGCAGGAATTTTGTGGCAGCATAGCGGCGCTTCTGGCCGCCCCAGATGGACACTAACAGGTAAACCGGGATCAACTCCACTTCCCACATGATGAACAGCAGCATCATGTCCTGAGCGACAAACACGCCTATTTGGGCTGAGTACAGAACCAGCATCAAGAAATAGAACAGGCGAGGCTTGTGATCTACCTGCCACGCTGCCAGGATTGCCAGGGTTGTTACCAATCCCGCCAGCAGCACAAGCGGCATGGATAGCCCGTCGATCGACACGGCCCAGTTGATCCCCAGTTGGGGAATCCAGGCGTAGCTCTCAGCTAGTTGAAACGTCGCGCTGCTTGCGTCGTAATGGGTTGAGAAAGCGTAGCTCATCAGAACAAAATCTGCGATGCCTACACCCAGAGAGTACCACCGCACCAGCTTGCCAGTTTTGTCGGGCAGGATGGGGATAAGTAGGGAAGCGACAAGGGGCAGCAGGACGATCGCAGTTAGCCAGGGAAATCGATCGGCTATCATGACGTTAAGCAAAAATGCCTATTTGTGGATAAAGACATCTTACTAAAGTTTGTAATAATTTTGTAATGTTTATAAACAAAACTCTTTCTTCAACGTTTCTTTAATCGATCGAAACGGTTGCCCTCAACTGAAAGGCTTGTTGATCATCGACGTGCAGCAGTTCCCTAGCCCTGACTAAGCGGTAGCTTTAACCAGCTAGAAAGCTCATGGGCTAACCAATCTAGCTCCTCAGAAGTCAGGGCTGGATTGCCACCCAGCTCGATTTTTTGGCTGCCCACCCAGATTACTAAGCCTGGAGTACCCTCCGAAGGCTGATTGGTTGATGTTCTCAAGCGCTGAATCCGAGTGATGGCTTTGCGGGGAGCTTCGATCGGGCGACCAGTTTGCAGTCCCAGACGTTTTGTAATCAACGAAATCTGCTGAGAATCAATCTGAAGCAGAGTTTGACCTAGCCGCGAGGGAATGGTGATGTCGATGCCATCGGCCTCTTTCACCAATGCAATCTTCGTAGCGGTGGGTTTGGGTACTGGGGGAGTGACGACGGGCTTATAGCCCAGCTCCAGCGCCTGCAAAGCCTCCTGAGCTGACTTCACCCGTTGATCCAAAGTCGGAGCCGTCAGCCAGCCTAGCCATTCAGCAAACTCCGGGCTGAGATTGGGGATTTGCTGCACATCCAAACGCACCCCGCGCCGGGGCAAACTGGAGGGATGGGTTCCCGTCAGCAACGCCACCAGTGTTGCCCCCAGACTGTACAAGTCAGAAGCAGGAACTGCCCGCCCACTGAACTGCTCCGGCGGCATATAGCCGTAGGTTCCCACCACCGTAAAGGCAGTGGAGTCGCTGCCGCTTACTGCCTTGACCGAGCCAAAGTCTACTAGATAAGCCTGACGGTTAGATAACAGAATGTTGCTGGGTTTGATGTCTCGATGGACGATCGCTGGTTGCCGCCCATGCAAATACACCAGAATGTTCAGCAGTGCTTTGGCTAGTTGCTTCGTCTCTGCCTCCGAGAACATCCGCCCCTGCTGCATGCACTGTTCCAGAGACTTCCCTTCCACATAAGTCTGAATCAGGGCTAGGGCCTTATCGTTGGGCAACTGATGTTCAAAAAAGCCCAGATAGCGGGGAATCAGAGGATGGGAGAGGGATTTGAGGATTTCAACCTCGCGTTCAAACAGCTTCAGGTCATCCCATTCCACCTGCTCGTCTAGGAACAGAAGCTTGATCACCACTTGCTCTTGCGTGGTCAGATCGCGGGCCAGCAGTGTCCACCGACCCGCCTGTTTGCCAATCTGCCGCTCTACCTGGTAGCGATCGCCCAGTATTTGCCCCGCCATATTCTGTCTCCAGAATCAATGAGTTCTATTCGTAACGTTTGTAACGTCCCTACATTGCCGGCAGCAAACCAATCTTTGCTAACCTTACCTATACCTAGTTAGGGAGTTCTGAATTTGAAGTTTTGGGCACTGGTGTGAACTGAGCCAGGTTAAACGTAGCCAGTTAGTCGCCAAGCTGAACTCAAGACCTGAAGCTTATCCCCCTATCCCTCTAATACCCTACCGTCTTTCTCATGGTTTCCACCCCTTCTTTGACTGAACACCTGCATCCCGCCATTCGCAAGCTGGCTGAAGGGATTGAAGCGACCTGGCAGCGCCATCTGGATCTCTCCCCTTATGCGCTCCCGGAGGATTTGGGCTATGTAGAGGGCAAGCTGGAAGGAGAAAAGCTGACGATCGAAAATCGCTGTTATCAAACGCCCCAGTTCCGCAAGCTGCACCTGGAACTGGCCAAAGTTGGCGCAGGTTTAGACATTTTGCACTGCGTCATGTTTCCACGATCGCAGTACGCTTTGCCGATGTTTGGAACTGATTTGGTGGGAGGACGGGGACAGATCAGCGCCGCGATCGCCGATCTGTCCCCCATCAGCGCCGATCATCAGTTGCCGGTCAACTACCAGACTAATTTGCAGGAATTGTCGATCGTCCAGTTTTCCCAACCCCGCGATTTACCGCCTTGGGGTAGCATTTTCTCGGAGTTCTGCCTGTTTATTCGTCCCGGTAGCCCAGAGGAAGAGACAGCCTTCATTGCCCGTGTCGAGGCGTTTCTGACCGTGCATTGCCAGCAGGCGATCGTCACTCCGCCCACTCCAGAGCGAGAAATGGAGCTTTTGGCAGGGCAGCGCCACTACTGCACCCAGCAGCAACAAAACGACAAAACCCGTCGGGTGCTGGAGAAAGCCTTTGGCAACGAATGGGCAGAGCGGTATATGACGACTGTATTGTTTGACTATGTTTGAAGGGTAGGTTTGAGGTATTTTTGAGGAGTTTGTAGCTGTGTAGCAGCCGTTATCTAGAACGGAGTGCGGGTGTGGAACCCCCTCAATGAGGGCAACGCCCGTTTCACTTCAGTAACCTGAGCTGTCTGACAACAGCTATTTTTCAACCCTTGGCGCTAGTCTGAGCACGATCGATTCTCTAAGGTGAATTATGGTCAGATTTCAAAAATCTTTGCCCTGGGAAGTTCAGCCTGATGAGGTCTATGTGCCTGTTCTTTACCAGGGAGAAGTAGTGGGCTTTTGCAAGCCAGAGATGGCCCAAAGAATTGCAGACTGCTTCAACGAAGAAGACACCTGCCGTCGTGCCCTGCAACTGGCCTGCTATGACCTAATTGCTCGATCGGGCAGCACCAAAAGTCCGCAGGATTTGATGCGGCGCTATCTCGCTAAGGCAGAGAGACCCAAAAGCGGTACGGGAGCGATCGCAGTTTCCCTCAAAGAGCGACAGAGAGAACTTGATCTCACAGACGAGGAGTTCGCGCGGTTCTGCGACACCTTCCGACTGTCCCGCGAAGAGTTACGGAACATTTATGTAGGCGAGTCGATCGAGGGCAATCAACTCAGTCCCCTCGCTCGAATTCTGGGCCTAAGTATGGATGAACTACTGCAACTCTGGAAAGGCGACGACTGAGGACGCTGGTCTCTAAAAATCTCTAAAGAGATGATAGGTAGCTGAAAACTTGACTCTTAGAACGAAGCACCCCTGATTGACGAAGTTCTTTTTTAAATTTGGATTGGCGAAGTTCTTTTTTTAAATTTAGATTAGCTTTCTACCCAGCAGACTCCAAACCAGTTGGTCAAAGGCAGCGCAGAGGAGTAAGCAGATCACTATCGGGGAAGTGTTTTTTTAGGAAGGAAAGCAGACCTCTGAAGGTGCGGAAGCTCCACTTCGCCCGATGGAGTGGTTCGCCATACTGGCCTGTCTCAAAGATTAAAAGCTGATATTTCGCAATTTCTCGATCGCAGCCCCGTAATTGGATTACTTGATGCTGAAGCAGTGGGGAGTTCATGATATCCAATGGTGGTTGAGTGAACACCATCATCATCGGGGTTTTTTCGGCAGCAGCGCGTGAGGGAAGTCTAGGCGCTGACTGATGTTCGTCAAGAATTTTCGTGAGGCAAAGCAGGCTTTGAGTTGACCAACATCACAAGCTGCCCAAATCACCCTCGCCGAATTGCTTCTAGGATCGATGCCACTCTTCCAACTCAGCATCCATGATAGGGAGTTCTTCAGCTTCCAACTCCAGGGGTTCTGGGTCAGCGGCGGGATTGAGACGATCGAGGTGAAGCGGCTGCACCACGCGCGTGATTGCCTCCTGAACGAAGGACTTGACAAATTCATCCTTGCGGTTGAGCTGGAACTGGCGCTGCACAACTTCTGTGATACCACCGTCGCCCCAGTCTTGGTCGTGGCGGAAGTATTCAATGAAGCTGCGGCCTGCAATCCGCGTCAGGTAGGCGGCACTGACCGCCTGAATTGCGCGACCGACAATCATGCCACCAACGCTGAGTTGCAAAGCTGTGGAAATCAGGGTTACGGCCCCTTTGACGATGCCCAAACTAGCCAGGGTTTTGCCCAGAGACAGGGCCATTTCTCGCCCCCGCTCCAGGTTGATTTCGCAGCCGTAGAGCCGTCCGATTTCCACCACCATTTGGGCGTTCACTGCTGCCGTCGCCAGCAAATCGATTACAGGCAACGGAGTCACGGCGATTACCCCTGCACCGATCCACTGGAAGCGATCGACTATCTTTTCGGCCTGCCGTCGCCGTTGCCCGTCGATCAGCCGTCGGGCCCGATCGCCCAGCCGTTGGGATTGCAGCAGAATGTTGTCGGCAATCAAGTCTTCGCCTTCGGCCCGCAGCACCACGACGATCCGGCGAATCAGGGGCATGATGTCGGGTTCGGGCTGAAACACTTCCCCCGTTTCCAATCGGGCGGATTGGGGATTTGCCGCTACTGCAATCACGTCTCCCGATGCAACCAGTCCGCGCACCCGTTCCCGCAGCCGAGCTAGGATAGTTTCGCGATCGGAATCTGGAAATCGATCGGCTTTGTTCAGCACGATAATCGAGCGCTTGCCGATTTCCGCTAGGGCTTGGAGAGGATCGTATTCCGACTGGCGCAGATCGTTGTCCAGGACAAACAGCAGCAAATCCGCCTCGGTTGCCAGACGCCGCGCCAGTTGTTCCCGCTCGGTTCCCGCTACGCCTGCTTCCAGAATACCGGGAGTGTCGGTGATCAGGATTTCGCGATCGAGTCCCTTGAGCTTCAGGGCGTAGGTTTCGCCAACTTCCGTTGTGCCCATTGGTGCGCCAACCTTGCCCACCATCCGCCCAATTAGGGCATTGACGATCGAGGTTTTTCCTGCCGATCCCGTGCCAAACACCACCAACTGCAACTCGCCTCGCGATAGGTTTTGCTCAATTTCCCGCGATCGGGTCAGCAATTCCTGTCGCGCCACTTCGTCCTGAATCTGTCCCACCTGCTGCCGCACAGCTTTCAAAGTTTCTTCGGCAGCTTCGGTTTTGGCGGCAGGGACTTTGGGCTGTTGGCGGCGGCGTTTGCGCTGCTGTTGCGATCGGGGCAACCAGAACAGGTAGTAGACAAAGGCAGCAATCAGCACTCCCAGCAGCACAATCAGCAGCAGCAACAGCATCTGCGACAGAAGCGGGTAGTAGGCAAGCTGCCAGTAGAGCCGCGAGAAAGAATCGATCAGCAAGATCATCAGTCCAAAAATCAGGACGAGACCTGTGATCAGCACTAGCAGACGCGAAAGGGGCATGGGGACGGAAGCAAAGGAGATGCTTTTAATTCTAGTGGGCTGGAGAGAGGTCGAGCCGTAGCGATCGGCTCAGTCCTCCTGCTGTAGGCATTGACGAAACTTGAACCGCCTGCAACTTTTGGCTAAGGCAATGCGTCCCTGAAGCAAATTCGATGCAAATTCTTCGGTGCATATTCAATGATGCAGATTCGATACTGTGCAGCCGACCCATCTGGAATGACCTGCTGTGGAAGGAACTGCAAGGGAAAATTCTGACCTCGGTGAAACATTCGTCCAGGTCAGCCGCTAAGATCTGAGCAATCTTCTTCTACGATCGTCCCGCCCCACTTCGCCCATGTCCTCATCGCTTTCCAATCGATTCAACTTCTTCAGCCAAATCACCCCGGAACGAGTGCAGTGGCTACTGCGGCAACCTAGCACGATCTCGGTGCTGGCCTCGATCGGAGTGCATGGG